>QEUZ01000141.1 GCA_003577355.1 Chloroflexota bacterium
CTGATCGCGGTCGCGATCCACCCCGCCCGGCTGACGCACGAGTACGTCAGCAAGAGCGAGTTCTTCGCGGTGAACATCCCGACTGCAGAGCTGCTGACGGCAGTACATCGGTGCGGAATGGAAACAGGCCGCGCAGGCGACAAGTTTGTGGTCGCGAAGCTCACGCCGGTAGACGCGGTGACGCTCGACCTACCGCTTGTCGGGGAATGCGTCGCCCACATCGAGTGTGGTGTGATTGGGCGCACCTCGTTCGGAGACCACGACATCTTCGTTGGCACACCCCTGGCGGTGTCTGCGCTGGACGAAGCATTCCGCGAGCGCTGGCTCATCGAGGTCGATGCCGGGCGGGTGCTCCACCACCTGCGCGCCGACCACTACGCCGCACTCGGGCGTGGCTATCAAGCGCGTTACGATGAGGAAGAATAACGCGGTCGAACGGAAACGAATGCGCCGCGAGCCTCGGCCGCTGAGAGGGGCAACCCCGTGCGCTTCCAGAGCTCTTCAAGCCCCTGTTGCTCTTCCGTGCCGAGGTAGAGCGTCTGGTCTGCAAGGGCATCAGCCAGCACCTCGCGCTCGACCCCGAGGTCCTTCGACAGGTCGCGGCGCAGTTCGCGGCCACGACTGCGGCTCAGGTCGCGGGCGGCGTGCAGGTGGCCAAGTGCAGCGGCGAGTCCTTCGGGGTCGGTGGTAAGGATGTCGCGGCGGGCGAGGCAGACGTGCGATACAAATGGGAGGTCTGTCAACAAGAACCATGCCCTGCCTAAATCCTCTTGGTACGACTCCTCATCGTCGATGGCGATCAGGGCGGCAGCGTCCTCCTGTACAACGATGGTTGCGTCACTTGGCGCCAGCGCCTGCTGGGTCCAGTTCTCGACGCTGATCCCGTAAAACTCTGGTATGACGATAACGGCGACCGCTCTGCCTGCCTGCGATACGCCAGCCAGCGATGCGGTAACATGCCCAACTTCATCGGGTCGAGTACTCGTGGCAAGGGTGAGCATCGTCGCCCGGCGGGCGGCAACGGCGACCTCGCGTACGATGACATGGCTCCGCAGCAGGCTGCGTGCCTCGACGCTGTCCACAAGGGCGAGAGGCGCCGCGGCAGAATCGGCAGCCGAGACGTGCGGACGCAGCATGACCCCCGGCGCAGCCAACCAGCCGGCCCGCAGCGGGTAGGCAAATGCAGCGGTCGTCAATCGGTCTTCAACCAACACGGTGTACGCAGCCAACAACCTGCCCCCTTCGATCTCATGGTAGGGTAGTCTACGCGGGGCGCGGGCGCTTGTCCGCACGTTGTGCGGGTGATGGAGGAAGTGATGCCGACGCTACTGACCGGTGGAAACGGCTGGGTGCCGAGCCATGTGCTGCGGCGACTCGCCCAGCGCGGCGAGTCGGTGATTACCTTTGATGTGATGCCGCCGGACGAGATGCTGCTCGATTTCCTGGGAGATACTCAGCGGAACGTCGTCTTCCTCCAGGGGGACGTTACCGATGCCGAGCACCTGCGCGAGGTATGCCGGGGCTACGCCATCGACCGGATCATCCACGCTGCAGCGATCACCCCCCGCGAAGACCGCGAGCGGCGTGAACCGGCGACGATCATCAACGTCAACCTCATGAGCACTGTCACGCTGCTCGAGATCGCGCGCGAGCTGCCAGCCTTCAAGCGCATGGTCTATCTCGGCTCCGGTGCGGCCTGGGGCAGTGGCCACACAACTGAGGTACTGGATGAGGAATCGCCAAGTTACGCGACCCGGCTCTACGGCATCACCAAGCACACGAGTGAACGTTTCTGCCGGCGTTACAAGGAGCTCTTTGGCCTCGACGTTGTAACAATGCGCCCCGGTTCGGCCCTTGGGCCGATGGAGCGCGTCACACCCGGTTATGCGGGAGCGACGGAACCACGCGAGATCTTGCGCATTGTCGCCGAGGGGAAGCCGGTTCTGGTCAACACGCTCGATGGTTTGTACTACGACTGGACCTATGTCGATGACATTGCCGAGGGCATTGAACGCGCCTGGGAGACGCCAAACCTGCCGCACGATGTCTACACAGTGAGCATCGGGACGCTCTACTCCATTGGTGATGTTCTGGAGGCATTCAAGCGCCATTGGCCGGGCATGGAGTACCGTGTGGTGCCAATCGAAGAAGCCAATTACATCGTGCCGCTCAGCCCGCGCGGCCCTCGCCCAAGCAACGAGCGGATACGTGCCGACTTCGGGTGGGCGCCGTCGACCAGCCTGGATGAAACGGTGCGCATCTACCTCGACTGGGTGCGCCATTATGGGCCGCAGTAAGTGTGGTCAGCCGCCATTTTCCAGCGTAAAGCGCGGGTAGGAGCCGAAAATTTTCAGCGTATCGGCCTTGGCACGGATGCGCTCGAGGGCGCCGGCGATGCGCTCATCGGTACGGTGACCCTCGATATCGATCAGGAAAAAGTACTCGCCCAGTAACCCCTTGGCCGGACGGCTCTCCAGTTTCGTCATCTGGATGTTGTCGACTGCCAGTTCGGTGAGCAGTGCGTGGAGTGACCCCGGCACATTGCTGGGGATCGTCGCGCAGAACGAGGTGCGGTCGGCGCCGGTGGGGGCATGGTCGTGCTCTGACAAAGCGACAAACCGTGTGACGTTGAGGTGGTTGTCTTCGATGTTGCGTGCCAGCACTTCTCCACCATACAGCTCCGCGGCGCGGAGTGGGCCGATTGCCGCGACACTGGTGTCGCCAGCACGCACGACATCCGCGACCGACCCAGCGGTCGAGAGTGCAGCCGACTGGTGGGCGTTCGGTAGGCAACGCTCAAGGAAACGCCGGCACTGCCCCAGGGCCTGTGGATGACTATGCACGGTCTTGATATCGGTGATCTTCGCGCCGGGTGGCCCGACCAGGAAGTGGTGGACAGGTACGACCACCTCACGCGAGATGAGCAGCGAAGTTTCATGGATCAGCAGGTCCACGGTGGTGCTCACTGACCCCTCGATGGAGTTCTCGATCGGTAGCACGGCCACCTGGGCAATGCCGGTTTCGACTGCTGAGACGAGCGCCGGAAAGCTTGCAAATGGGATGAGTTCATCCTCCGGCGTTGCCGTCAGCAAGGCAGCAACTTCACTGAACGTCCCAGCCGGTCCGAGGTAGGCAATCTTCATGCGCTTCGCTCTTTCTTCGCCAAGTGGTACCGCGGTCGATTGCGGAGTATAGGCGAAAGGACGTGTACACTTGCTAAGTTATGGTGACGCAAGGGTCGCGACAACTACAACAACGCGGGGAACGCTGGAGGCTCTTTGCCGCTGTGCCGCTCGATGCTGAAGTGCAACAAGCCGTTGCGCGGTTGCAGCGTGGACTGGCGACTCGTGCTTGGCCGGTGCGCTGGGTGCAGCCGGAGTTGGCGCACATCACCGTCAAGTTCTTCGGCGATGTGCCAGTCGGGCAGCTTGGCGTGCTCCGGAGTCAGCTCGCGAGCGCTGCCGAGCGCAGCATGGCGACAACGCTATCCACCGCGGGCGTCGGCGCGTTTCCTTCGGTCACTCGACCACGAGTGATCTGGCTTGGGCTTTCCGGCAATGTGAAACCACTGGAACGCCTGGTGGCACGGGTCGATGCGGCAACTGGTGGTGACGGTGGCCGGCCGGCTGATAAGCCATTTCGGGCGCATATCACCCTCGGGCGGGTGCGTGACGGCGCACGCCCGATCAGCGATCTGCCAGCGGCTATTGCCGAGTATGGCGCGATCCCGCACGCTGTGCCGGTCGAGCGGCTCCTGTTGATCCGCAGCACGCTCGGGTCGTCTGGCCCGACATATCAGACCCTCGCCGAATGGGCGCTTGGCGCTGTCGAACCACAGGAACATGGCTAGCGTCGCGGTCTGCGCCGTTGCAACTGTAACCCGACCGCGAGCGAACCTGGAGATATCGCATGGCGACAATGTTTGACCGGCTCGCCGAGATCGAGCGCCGGTACGATGAACTCACTGCACTATTGGCCGACCCCGATGTCGCGACTGACACAAGCCGGCTCATCGAGTATGGGCGGGAGCGGGCGGAACTCGAAGAAGTTGTCGGAACCTATCGCGAGCTGAAGGCGATCGAGCAGCAGATTATCGAGGCAGAGCTGCTTGCGCAGGAGGAGGACCCAGAGCTCGCCTCGATGGCGCGCGATGAGATCGACCGCTTGCGCGACGAGCGCGAACCAGTGGTGTCGCGCCTGCGTTCATTGCTCGTGCCGCGCGACCCAGCCGACGAAAAGGATGTCGTCGTTGAGATCCGTGCCGGGGCCGGCGGGGATGAGGCCGCGCTGTTCGCTGCCGAACTGGTACGGATGTACACGCGCTATGCCGAGCGCCAGGGATGGCGTGTCGAGATGATCAGCATCAACGACACCGGAATTGGCGGGGTGAAGGAAGCGGTGTTCGAAGTGCATGGCCGGGGCGCCTATAGCCATTTGCGCTTCGAAACCGGCGTTCACCGCGTCCAGCGCGTGCCGGTTACCGAGTCGAGCGGACGCATCCACACCTCGACCGCGACCGTCGCGATGCTGCCGGAGGCCGAAGAGGTCGACGTGCAAATCAACGACGATGACCTGCGGATTGATGTCTTCCGCTCAACCGGCCACGGCGGGCAGAGCGTCAACACCACCGACTCCGCAGTGCGGATCACCCACTTGCCAACTGGGCTGGTTGTCCAATCGCAGGACGAAAAGTCGCAGCTGAAGAACAAGACCAAGGCGCTGGCAGTGCTTCGCGCCCGGTTGTACGACCTCGAACAGCGTCGCCTGGCAGAAGAACGCGGCGACGCTCGACGCTCGCAGATCGGCACTGGTGACCGGTCGGAAAAGATCCGCACCTACAATTACCCGCAGGACCGCGTGACCGACCACCGCTTGAAGATGAGCGTCAGCAACTTGCCAGCAGTCCTCGACGGCGATATCGACGTATTCGTTCGCGAGCTGCGCGCGCTGCACGAAGCTGAGCGCCTGCAAATGGCCGGTATCTCCTGACGGTGGGCGCGACGATCTGGGACGCACTTGCTGAGGCGACCGAGCGTCTGGAGGACGTATCGGAATCGCCCCAGTTGGATGCCGAACTCCTGTTGCGGGAGGTAACCGGACTCAGCCGTGCGGCGCTGTTTGCGCGGTACGACACTCTGCTGCCGGTCGAGCAACACAGGCGCTTCGCGCGGCTTGTTGCCCGACGCGTGGCCGGCGAGTCGATCGCCTATATCCGTGGTTTCAAGGGGTTCCGGAACATTGAACTGTGCGTCGACCGGCGTGTGCTGGTGCCACGACCGGAGACCGAACAGTTCGTTGACTACGCGCTGGACTGGCTGAAGCGGCACCCTGGCCCTCAGGTTGTCGTTGATGTCGGTACTGGGTCCGGCGCGATTGCCCTTGCACTAGCGCATGAGCTTGGCGAAACCTACACCGATGTGCGGATCGTTGCGACCGACCGGTACTTTCCTGCATTGGAAGTTGCAGCGCTGAACCGCTCGCGCCTCGGGCTGACTGAGCGTGTCGACCTGGTCCAGGCAGACTTGCTTACTGGGCTACGCGGGCCGTTCGGGTTGATCCTCGCGAACTTGCCCTACCTGCGCGACGACCAGCAGCATCACTCGATCGCCCTCGAACCGGAAACCGCCCTCTACGCGGGACCGGACGGTTTCAACTACTATCGCCGTATCCTGCCGCACGTGCGGCGCTGCCTGGTCCCTGGCGGGCTGTTCGTTGGTGAGATCGACCCAGCGCAGGCGGCTGTAGCAATGGCGGAAGGACGGGCGGCATTGGATGTGCCGGTTTGGGTTGAGCGGGACCTGGCCGGGGATGAACGTTATTTTCTGGCAGGTTCCGCGTAGGAGCGGTGATACGGCGATAGCGCGGGTAGGGAAGGTCAGGACGCGGCGATGGCGCAGCAATATGACGTGATCGTGTTGGGTCTGGGGGCGATGGGCAGCGCAACGGCGGCTCATCTAGCGCGAGCTGGCCATACGGTGCTCGGTATTGAGCAGTTCAGCCCGTTGCACAGCAACGGGTCAACTCACGGCAAGGGCCGGATCATCCGCGAGGCGTACTTCGAAGACCCTGCGTACGTCCCCCTGGTGCAGCGCGCCTATACCTTATGGCGTGAACTTGAGTCGGAGACCAACCAGCAACTGCTTCGGGTCACCGGCGGCCTGAACATCGGCATGCCGGAGAGTGAGTTCGTCAGCGGCTCCAAGCGGAGCGGCGATCTTCACGGGCTACCCTACGATTACTTGAGCGCGGCTGAAGCGCAGCAGCGCTTCCCCGGTTTGCGTTTGCCAGAGGAGATGGTCGCGGTTTTCGAGCCGAACGCGGGCGTCTTGCTGCCAGAGGGCTGTTTGGACGCCTATTACCAGGTTGCACGCCGCCACGGCGCTGAGCTGCGTTTTGGTGAACGTGTGTTGGGTTGGGACGCTGCAGTTGACGCTGTTCGCGTGACGACACCCGTGGGCGAGTATCAGGCGGACCGACTCGTCATCACCGCCGGCCCATGGACTGCCCAGGTGCTGGCTGACCTCGGCTTGCCGCTGGAGGTCTGGCGCATCGTGAACGTGCATTTCGAGCCGCGTGACCCCGCCGCATTCGCCATCGAACATTTCCCGGTGTACCTGATGCAGGTTCCCGAAGGGGACTACTATGGCTTCCCGGCCGTCCCAGGCGAAGGGGTCAAGATCGGCCGGCACGACATTGGTGAGGTATGCACGCCTGATGCGATCCGGCGCGAGGTCGACCAGGCGGAGATCGACATGCTCCACAACGTGCTGGCGCGTTACCTGCCCGGTGCGGAAGGAGAGGTGCTGTGGACACTCACCTGTATGTACACCAACACCCCCGACCGCCATTTCATCATCGAACGGCACCCTGGGGATGAGCGCGTTGTCTATGGCTGCGGGTTCTCCGGCCACGGGTTCAAGTTCGCAAGCGCTGTGGGCGAGGTGCTGGCCGAGTTGGCGGTCGAGGGTCGCACCCGACACGAGATCGGGTTCCTCTCGTCGGCGCGCTTTGGTGTCTCGTAACGCAACGCGCCGGCCATGTGGCCGGCGCGCGTGCGGATTCCCAGAGTCCGGTGTGATTCAGGCGCTCTTTGCCATGGTGCGGATACAGCGCGTGCACGCCTGAATCGACACGGCGCGGCCATCGCGCATGACAAGCGTCTTCTGGATGTTCGGGCGGAACATGCGGTTGGTGCGCTTCTTCGAGAAGCTGACGTTGTGCCCGAAGGCTACTTTCTTGCCGCACACTTCACATACGCCGGCCATGGTCGTCCTCCTGCTACTCCCTGCCCACGCGTCCGGGCGACCCGGCTGCCGTCCGAGCTGCGGCGCGGCCAAACGGGCAACAAACCGGAATGATACGGCCTCATCCACGTTTCGGCAACGTTGGATGCTGCGTCCGGCTTAGCGGAAGTCGTGCGCTGCCGGGGTGACCAGGCGCAGATGGGCGAGGGCGGCGTCGTCGAGGTCGCCGGGCAGGGTGGCAATACGTTCGGCCTGTGCCAGCAGGGCGTCGATTGGTTCCGGCTTGGGCTGCGGTCCACGCTTGCCAGGGCGCTCGATCGGCTGGATGTCGGTGGCGACGATGTTCACCGTGTTGTCGCGCAGTTGCAGCCGGCCGCTGATGATCTGGAACGGCGCGCCGCGAATGATGACGCGCCGGCGTTCGTAGAGCGGTGGGTGGACGATAACGTTCGCCAGGCCGCTCTCATCCTCCAGCAGCATGAAGAGCATGCCCTTGGCGGTGGCTGGCCGCTGGCGGCAGACAACCAGCCCTGCCAGACGCACAAACGAGTTGTGCGGCAGATGCTCCAGGTCGGCTGCCCGCACCAGCTTGCCCGGCAGGTGCGGGCGGAGCAGCCCCAGCGGGTGGTGTTGTGGCGAAAGGCCGATGATCTCGTAATCGGCAATCATGCGCTCCCAGGCGCTCATCTCTTTGAGGGTAACCATGTCCTGCTCGGTTGGCAGGCCCAGCGCCAGCTGCCAGCCGTTCGGTTTGGCGCTTGCGCCCAGGCGGCGATCTGCCAGGAACAGTCCGAGCTGCCAGAGTAGCTCGCGCCGGCGTAGCCCGAAGCAATCGCAGGCCCCGACGACAATCAGGTGCTCCAGCGCCTCGCGTTTCAGGTGGGTGCGGCGCGCAAGGTCGATGACCGATCGAAACGGCCCGCCACGGGCGCGTTCCTCCGCCAGCGCAGTGGCGACCTCTTCACCGATGCCGTCGACATAATTGAAGCCGATGCGCACGGCCCGGCCCTCGACCGTGCAGCGCCCACCGCTGCGGTTGACATCCGGCGGGAGCACCGGTGTGCCGCGGCGCTGGGCGTCGTTGGCGAAGGCGTGGGGTGGGTAGAAGCCCATCGGCTGATTGTTGAACAGCGCGCAGTAGAACTCGGCCGGGTAGTAGTACTTCAGGTAGCACGACTGGTAGGCGAGCAGGGCAAACGCCGCCGCGTGGCTCTTCGGGAAGCCATAGGCAGCGAAGCCAAGCAGCTTGTCGAAGACGATTTTGGCTGTTTCTTCCGGCACCCCCCGTTCGGCCGCCCCGGCCCGGAACTGCTCCCAGAAGCTGTTCATCGCCTCCAGCGAGCGTTTGCGGCTCATCGAGCGCCGCAAGATATCGGCCTGGCCAGGGGTAAACCCTCCGAGGGTGACTGCTACTTCCAGCACCTGCTCCTGATAGAGGATCGCGCCATAGGTTTCGCGCAGTACCGGCTCCAGCAGGGGGTGGTCGTAGGTCGGTACGACCTCTCCATCGCGGCGCAGGGCCTGTCGGGCGGTAATGTAGGGGTTGAGCGCCCCACCAACGATCGGCCCTGGCCGGACGATCGCCACCTGCACGATCAGGTCTTCCAGCGACTGCGGCTGGGTGCGCACGAGCGTCTGGATCTGCGCCCGGCTTTCTACTTGGAAGACGCCGATCGTGTCCCCCTCGGCGATCATCTGGTAGACCGCCGGGTCGTCGTGCGGCACGCGGCTGAGGTCCAGCGTGCCTTTGCCCTGCTCGGCGATCAGTTCCCGAATGAAGTCACCGTGCGCTTCGATCCTGCCCGAATGACGGTCGCCACCTGTGAGCGGACGGAATTGACTGCAACGAGCCGATTTTGAAGCGCCCCAAGGACCGACAAAATTACCTGCAGTGGCCACGGCTACATTTCCGTTCGGCTTCACTTGTCACCTTCTCACCTTCCCCAGCATAGCCGCTGCGGCATTCGAGGCAGGGGCGAGCTTGCGTCCATAGCGCAGCGCGGTCGATGTCGATGTCCAGCGCAGCGCCTGGGCAACAGGGCCTGCATCGGCCCCGCTGGCAAATAGATCCTGTGTCAGCCCGACCCTCAACGAATGCGTACTGAGCGCAGCTATAGCGCGATCGAGCTTCTTGCCCATCAGCGTCACCAGACCCGCATCGGCTGCGGCGCGGGCGCGGCGCTTGATAATATGCCGCACAGCAGTGGGCGTGAGCGCTGCCGACCCGATCGCATAGGTGACTCCGGGATCGCGTGCTTGCACGGCGGCCATTCGCTCCCGGTCCACCTTCGCATTAGGCGCAAGATCGGCCATGGTCAGCGCCCGGCGCGCGAGAACTACTTTGCGTCGCCGCACGGCGATCCGGCAAAACAGCGGGCCTGCGCTAATTGCGCTCACATCGCGCCATAACGCAATCCGCCGCATGGTGTCTGGCGAGACCCAGACATAGCTCCCCTCCCCCAGCTGGTCGGTTTTGGATCGCTCGATATGAAGCAGGCCCGAGCCATCGTCCTGAAGCTGGACACTTTCGCAAGTAGCCGCGACCAGCTCGGACACCCTGAGCCCGGCATCATAGCCAAGCGACAGCAACGCCGCATCGCGCAAGCCCGGCGGATCGCCGCCACAGGCATCGAGCAGCGCGGTGAGAGTCAAGCCTTTGGCTGGCTCGCGGCCGATCTCGGCGCCGAACCGCAAGGG
>QEUZ01000142.1 GCA_003577355.1 Chloroflexota bacterium
AGCACACGCTGCACCTCACGCGCCACCCGGTAGTGCTCCTCGCCGACGACGAGCGGGTCGAGGATGCGCGAGGTCGACGCCAACGGGTCCACTGCCGGGAACAAGCCCTGCTCGGCAATTGAGCGTTCCAGCGACACGGTTGCGTCGAGGTGGGCAAACGTCGTGGCCGGTGCGGGGTCGGTGTAGTCGTCTGCTGGCACGTAAATGGCCTGCACCGACGTGATCGAGCCGCGCTTCGTCGAGGTAATGCGCTCCTGCAACTGGCCCATTTCCGACGCCAGCGTCGGCTGGTAGCCCACTGCGCTCGGCATGCGGCCCAGCAGTGCGGACACCTCAGAACCTGCCTGGACGAAGCGGAAGATGTTGTCGATGAAGAGCAGCACGTCGCGGCCCTCATCACGGAAGTACTCGGCCATCGTCAGCCCGCTCAGGCCAACCCGCAGGCGCGCGCCCGGCGGCTCGTTCATCTGGCCGAACACCATGGCGGTCTTGTCGATAACGCCCGATTCCTGCATTTCGCCGTACAGCTGGGTACCTTCGCGGGTGCGCTCGCCCACGCCACAGAAGACCGAGTAGCCGCCGTGCTCGGCAGCGATGTTGCGGATCATTTCCATGATCACAACGGTCTTGCCGACCCCCGCGCCACCGAAGATGCCGGTCTTGCCGCCCTTGGTGAATGGCGCGACGAGGTCAATCACCTTCAGGCCGGTCTCGAACACCTCGACTGCCGTGGATTGCTCGTCGAAACCAGGTGCTTCCCGGTGGATGCCCCGATACTCTTCGGCGTGCACCTCGGGGTTGCCGTCCACCGGCTGGCCGACGACGTTGAAGATGCGCCCGAGGGTCGCTTGGCCCACCGGCACCTGGATCGAGCCGCCGATATCGACTGCCTTTGCGCCCCGGCGCAGGCCATCGGTGCTCGACATCGCGACGCAGCGCACCCAGTCGTTGCCGAGGTGTTGCTGCGCTTCGAGGATCAGCGACTTGCCGTCGCCCATGTCAACTTCAACGGCGTTGAAGATTTCCGGCAACTGGTCCGGTGGGAACTCGACATCGACGACCGCGCCGAGCACCTGAACCACCCGTCCAGTTCCGCCGCGTGTTGCTGTTACCATGCTCAGTCCCTTCGCAAGGTCCGTGCTCCCGGCCGTCGATCGACGGCGGAGCGGACTTCGTTTCTAGCCGCCGAGCGCCGCCGCGCCTGCAGCGATTTCCGACACTTCCCGGGTGATCTGGGCCTGGCGGGCCTTGTTGAGCGTCAGCGTCAGGTCGTCGATCAGCTCGCGCGCATTGTCGGTTGCATTGCGCATCGCCACCATACGCGCCGATTCCTCACTGGCAATGGATTCGAGCAGCGCCTGGTAGAGCTGGATCTCCACGTAACGCGGGAGCAGCGCCTGCAAGACCGCTTCCGGACTCGGCTCGAAAATAAAGTCGCGCACGCGTTCGCTCTCGGCAAGGTCGCTGGGCGCTTCGATCGGCAGGATCTGCAACACCTCCGGCTGTTGCTGGAGGGTGTTGATGAAGCGTGTGTAGACGACGTAGACGGCGTCTACCCGCCCTTCGATGAAGTCGTTGATCGCAAGGGTGATCGCTGGGCGAATCTGGTCCATCGTCGGCGCCGGACCAAGATGGGTGAACTCGGCTGTCATGTTCTGCCCAACGCGGGCGAAAAAATCACGCCCCTTGCGGCCGATTGCCACCATCTCCACCGGCACGCCGGCGTCTTCGTGGATGAAGCGCAGCGCACGCCGGATGACATTGCTGTTCAACGCGCCGGCTAGGCCGCGGTCAGCGGTAACCAGGATCAGCTGCGCCTTCTTCACCGGCCGGTGTTGCAGCAACGGAAACTGCGATACGTCGACCGCCGCGCCCAGATCGGAGAGGGCGGCGATCATCGCGCGGATCTGCGTCGCGTAGGGCCGGGCGGAGCGTACGCGCTCTTGCGCCCGACGCATCCGCGCGGCGGCAACCATCTCCATCGCCCGCGTAATCTGGGCGGTGTTGCGGACCGAGCGGATGCGCCGCCTGATCTCGCGTGGTGTCGCCATGCTTGTTCTCCCCTGTCTCCCGCCCGACGCGCTCTGGCGTTAGCTGAACGTCATCGTCTTGTTGAACTCTTCACCAACGGCACGCAACCGGCCAATCAGGTCGTCGTCCAGCGCGCGCTTCTCGCGGATGTCGGTGAGGATGTCGGGCCGGGCACTGGACAAGTAGTTGACCAGCGCTGCTTCCCACTCACTCACTCGCTCCACTGGCACGGCATCGGCCAAGCCATTGGTCGCCGCCCAAATCACCGCCACCTGCACCTCAACCGGCAATGGTTGGTACTGTGGCTGCTTGAGGATCTCGGTCAGCCGCAGGCCACGGTCGATCTGGCGCTTGGTCGCCGGGTCGAGGTCGGATGCGAACTGGGCAAACGCCGCCAGCGAGCGGAACTGTGCCATGTCGAGTCGCAACGAGCCTGCCACCTGGCGCATGGCGCGGATCTGGGCGGAACCACCCACCCGCGACACGGAGATGCCGACGTTCAGCGCCGGCCGGATACCAGCATAGAAGAGGTCGGACTCCAGATAGATCTGGCCATCGGTGATCGAGATGACGTTCGTCGGGATGTACGCCGACACGTCGTTGGCTTGGGTCTCGATGATCGGCAACGAGGTCAGCGTCCCGCCGCCCAGCGCGTCGTTCAAGCGCGCCGAGCGTTCTAGCAGACGCGAGTGCAGGTAGAAGACATCGCCTGGGTACGCTTCGCGGCCCGGTGGGCGGCGCATCAGCAACGACACTTGGCGGTACGCCCAAGCATGCTTGGAGAGGTCGTCGTAGACAATCAGCGCATGGCCGCCGTTTTCCATGAACTCTTCGCCCATGGCGGTGCCGCAGTATGGGGCAAGGAACTGCATCGGGGCCGGGTCAGCAGCCGACGCCACAACGACGATGGTGTGGTCCATCGCGCCATAGCGTTCCAGCGTGCTCACGATCTGCGCCACCTGTGCCTTCTTCTGGCCGATGGCGACGTAGATGCAGATGACGCCAGTGCCCTTTTGGTTGATGATCGTGTCGATCGCGACCGCAGTCTTCCCCGTCTGGCGGTCGCCGATGATCAGCTCGCGCTGACCGCGGCCGATCGGGATCATCGAGTCGATCGCCTTGATCCCAGTCTGCAACGCGGTGTCGACGTTCTGGCGCAGCACGACACCCGGAGCAATGCGCTCAATCGGCCGGAACGTGTCGGACACAATCGGCCCCTTGCCGTCCACCGGCTCGCCAAGTGCATTGACAACACGCCCCACTAGCGCGTTACCCACCGGCACCTCGGCGATACGCCCGGTGGACCGGACCTCGTCGCCCTCTTCGATATCGACGTACTCTCCGAGGATGATGACACCGACCGATTCCTCGGCAAGGTTGAACGCCATCCCCATGACGCCGTTTTCGAACTGCACAAGTTCACTCGCCATAACATCGCTCAGGCCATGTACCGTCGCGATGCCATCGCCGATCTCCACGACGTTGCCGACGTTGGTGATCGACATCGTGGATTCGAAGTCGCGCAGCTGGTCCTTGATAATCGAACTGATCTCAGTGGAACGCAGGGCCATTCTCGCCTCCTGGGCCTCCTGGAGCGGGCCGTCGTCTGTGCGGCGCCGCGTGAACGCCGCGGGGCGGATGCGCCCCCGGCTTGCTGACGGTCTCCGTCCCTACCCCTACATCAATGCGCCAGCGCGGCGCGCATCGCCCGCAACTGCGTCGTGACGCTACCGTCGATCAACTGATCGCCGACACGCGCCACCAAGCCACCGATGATCTCGGGGTCGACGTTCGTGCGGAGCTCAATCTGCTTGCCGAGGATGCTGCCGAGGCGCTGACGCACCTCCGCACGCTCCTGTTCGCTCAGTTCAACCGCAGTCGTCACGTCGGCGATCGCGATGCCACGCGCCTCCAGCGCCAAGTCACGGTAGACCTCGAGGATCTCCGGTGCGGCGTCGATGCGCCGGCGTTGAACCAGCATCTGGGCAAGGCTACGTGTCAACTGCTGCTCCGGGCCGGTGAACAACGCCCGCACGGCATTGATCTTGTCGGCCTCATGCACGCTGGGGTCGGTGAGGAACGCCCCAACGACCCGGTCGGTGACCGCGTTTGCCAACGTGGTGAGATCCGCCTGCACCGCCTCGATCGTGCCGGCTTCCTGGGCCAGGTCGAAAACCGCCCGTGCGTAGCGTTTCGCTACTCCACGTACCGCCATCGTCTACGCCCCACCCGGTCGACTGCCGTTGCGCCCACCAGCCTCCGCCAGCGTTTCCTCGATCAGGCGCATCTGGGCCTGCCGGTCCAGATTGGCGCGGATGATCTTGGTCGCGGCGGCAATCGCCAGATCGGCCGTCTCCTGCCGGAGCTCAGCGCGCGCCTGTGCGACTTCGGCGGCGATGCCCTCGCGTGCTTTGGCGAGCATCTCGTCCGCCTGCGCCTGCGCCTGTTCACGCGAGCGGGCGATATTCTGCTCGCTCACTTCCCGGGCGCGGGCAATGATTTCCTGCGCCTCTCGCCGCGCTTCCGCCAGTACTGCCTCGTTCTGCGCCTTGGTCGCCGCGAGCTGCTTCTGCATCTCTTCGGCGGCCTGGACGCTTTCTCGAATGCGTTCCTGGCGGGCATCGAGGGTGCGCGTGATCGGTCCTAGCGCAAAACGCCAGAACAGGAAAATGAACAGCAGGAACGCGACAACCTGGACAACCAAGTTCGCGAAATTGATGCCGAGTGCATCCATGCCTGTGCTGACCTGCTTCCCTCACGCACCGCTGGGCCATGAACCGGAGCGTTGCGTGCTGTTGGGTCGAACCACGCGGAACAGTGCTCCGCGCGGGCGACTAGGCGAAGTACAGCACGATCGCGATCACGAACGCGTAGATCGCGACGGCTTCGGCCAGAGCCGCGCCGATGATCATTGTGGTGCGGATCGCGCCTTCCGCTTCGGGGTTGCGCCCCAACGCTTCCATCGCGCCGCGCACCGCCAAACCGATACCGAGACCCGGACCGATCGCGCCAAGCCCGATAGCGAGGGCCGCGGCGATTGCCTTGGCGGCGTCGAGTCCTTCTGGGCCTTGCATTCCACCAAACACGCAGGGTCCTCCTCTCGCCGGTCCATCCGGCACGCTGCCGCGGCCCGGCTCTCCCAACTTCCCCGGCCGTCCCGCTCCGGAACGGCGCATGACACGAAGCGACCTCTACCTGGAGCTCCACGCTCCCGATCGCACGATGTTAGTCTCCTGCCGCCGAACCAACCGGGTGCGGGACAGGGTGCGCGGCGCCATGCGCGTGCTCTTCCTCATGGTCGTCATGACCGGCGGCCGCCAACGATATGTAAATCAACGTCAACAGTGCGAAGACAAGCGCCTGGACGAACCCGAACAGTACTTCCAGGAAGAGGAAGACGGTCGGGATGGCGAAGGCGAAAATCGCGATGTACTTCGTCTTCTCCAGGATCGCCGAGGCCATCGCGTACATGACCGTCACCAGCACCTCACCGGCGAAGATATTGCCAAAGAGACGGAACGAGAGCGACACGATGCGCGAGAGCTCGGAGACGACTTCGATCGGGAACAGGAACGGTGGGTTGGCCATGTGCTTGATTCTGCCGACAACGCCATGGGCACGCACACCGGCAACCTGGACGATCGTGAACGTCACCAGCGCCATCGCCAGCGTCATGTTCAGGTCAGCGCTTGGCGAGCGCAGGAACGGCACGAGGACGGTCTCCCCCTCCTCTGCCGCGGGCGCCGCGCTATCGTCACCAGGGCGCTCAATCGCGGCGATGCGGGCATGCGTTTCTTCCGCCGCGCTGTGCACTTCTTCCTTGCCGATTGTCCCGACGCCTGGGAGCAAACCGGAGTAGTTCGAGAGGATGATGAAGAAAAACAGCGCACCACAGAGTGGGAAAATGCGCCGGCCAAATTGCCTGCCCGCCGTGCCTTCGACGAGATCCAAGACGAACTGGGCGGCAATTTCGAAGGCGCTCTGCATGCGCCCGGGGATGATCGAGGCTTTGCGGGCAATCAGGGAAAAGAAGATGAGGATAAAGACCATGACGAGGATCATCGTCAGGAACGAGTTGGTGATATGTAACGTCCCGAGCGGTCCGAGATCAATCGACCAAAGCGTCTCGGCCTTAACCGATACGTGGATCTCCATCCCCGCTCCTGTTCACCCCACTCAACCCGAGTCGTCCTCGGCGTCGTCCCACGGATCCCGTTCCGGGGCTTCGACGCGCTTGCGCGTGTGGAACCGGCCGCGGTCGGGCACGTCGAGCACGACCAGTTCATACAGGAAGTATCCAGCAGTTGCCAGCCCGAGTGCCACCCCTGCGAGCACCAGAATCGGCGACGTCCCCAGCCACCGATCGAGCAGGACCCCTGCCCCAATGCACAGGAAAAGACTGACGACGATGGAACACCCAAGCCCGGATGCAACTCCGACCGCCTGCCAGTCTCGCCTTGATGACCCCGTGCCAAGTGGGTTCCGCGGCTCCATCCCCGGTTCCCCCATACTCCGTGCAGTTTATCACAATGCACGATGATGAGTGCTGCGTGATTGGTGATTAGGAGTCTGTTGCCGTGTGCTGCTCTGAGTGCTGTGCGAGGCGCCGAAGGACGCTTGCCCGCAGT
Organism: Chloroflexota bacterium; assembly: GCA_003577355.1. Lineage (GTDB taxonomy): Bacteria > Chloroflexota > Chloroflexia > Thermomicrobiales > CFX8 > CFX8. Next base: position 6,660 of record QEUZ01000142.1, read on the forward strand.
GATGTCAGCATACGACCGATCTCATTGGAGCTGGCCAAGGCGTCGGCAACGTCAGCATCGTTCAAGTAGCCGAGCCGGACAGCCAGGAAGATGAAGGTTTCTGCCTCAAAGAGCGATCCCTTGGCAACAGCCAGAAAGCGCGCAAACTCTCGGTACGACGCTCGGCCATGACCTTCGGCGATGTTTGCCGGGACTGAAGCAGCCGCCCTACAGAGTTGTTGCGCAAGTCCGAAGCGCTCAACCGACGGGAATGCCTGTGTCAACTGATAAACCAGTGGCACCCAGTCCATTGACCGTTGCCAGACGTGCAGATCTTGATACGAGCGTGCCGGTCTATGACTCGCGCCAACAGCACCATCGTTCACCCTGACAGCCGCTCCTCCGCACGCCAAGCCCACCAACCCCCAATCACCACCTACTAATCACTCTCTAACGGCAACGGCCGCTGGTCGCCCTCGCGCAGCACCAGCTTCGCGGCGCCGATGAAGTCGCGGAACAGGGGGTGGGGGCGCGTCGGGCGGGACTTGAACTCCGGGTGGAACTGGACGCCGACGAACCACGGATGGTCTTCAAGCTCCATGATCTCGACCAGCTTGTTATCCGGGGATACGCCAGAGATGATCAGGCCGGCTTCGGCCATCACCTCGCGGTATTCGTTGTTGAACTCGAAGCGGTGACGATGACGCTCGCCGACGATCTCGGCGCCGTAGGCCTGGGCTGCTTTCGTGCCGGGGATCAGTTTGCAGGGATAATGTCCCAGGCGCATGGTGCCGCCCATTTCCACGTCGCGCTGGTCCGGCATCAGGTCGATCACCGGGTGGCTGGAGTTGGGGTCGATTTCGGTGCTATTGGCATCGGTATAGCCAAGCACGTTGCGGGCCACTTCGATCGCCGCCATGTGCAAGCCATAACACAGGCCGAGATACGGTATCTGGTTCTCGCGGGCATAGCGGGCAGCCATGATCTTGCCTTCGATCCCGCGCGGACCGAAGCCGCCCGGCACGAGGATACCGGCGGCGTGGCGCAGTTTTTCCTGCATTTCCTCCGCGCTCGTGTGCTCGGAGTCGATCCAGTTGATATCGATCGAGAGCTCGTGGTGTAACCCGGCGTGGTTGAGCGATTCCTGGACACTCATGTATGCGTCGTGCAGCTCGACATACTTGCCGACCAGCGCGACTTCCACCCTGCGGCGCGGCTGCTTGATCTGTTCCACCATGTGTCGCCACGCGAGCAGGTCCGGCTCGGCGTTCCAGCCGAAGTGCTGGGCGAGGTAGGCCCCAAGTCCGGCCTCTTCCAGGATCAGTGGGACTTCATAGATCGTTTCCGCCGTGACGAGCGGGATAACCGCATGCTCGTCGACATCGCAGAACAAGGCAATTTTCGCGATGACTTCCTCCGGCACCGGGTGGTCAGAGCGGCACAGGATCACATCCGGCTGGATGCCCATTGCGCGCAGCTCCTTCACTGAGTGCTGCGTTGGCTTGGTCTTGAGCTCGCCAGTCGGGCCGACGCGCGGCACGAGCGTGACATGCATGTAAAGGACGTTGCGCCGGCCTTCCTCCTTGCGCATCTGCCGGATCGCTTCGAGGAACGGCTGCGACTCGATATCGCCAACCGTGCCGCCAACTTCAACGATCACGACATCGCAGTCGCGATCGGACGTCACCTGGCGGATGCGGCTCTTGATCTCGTTGGTAATGTGGGGGATGACCTGGATCGTACCGCCCAGGTAATCGCCGCGGCGCTCTTTGGCAATTACCGAGGAGTACACCTGCCCGGTTGTGACGTTGGAGTGGCGGTTGAGCGCTTCATCGGTAAAACGTTCGTAATGCCCCAGGTCCAGGTCGGTTTCCGCGCCGTCTTCCGTCACGAAGACTTCGCCGTGCTGGTAAGGAGACATCGTGCCGGGGTCGACGTTCAGATACGGGTCCAGCTTCATGATCGCGACCGAGAGGCCACGCGCCTTGACTAACCGGCCGATAGACGCTGTCGTGATCCCCTTACCGACGGATGAAACGACGCCACCGGTAACAAAGATGTACTTCGGCATACCAGCCACCCCTCAACGTGCAACCCGCTGCCGCCACCCCAACCAGTTCGATGCGCGTCCGGCTGCTCCGAACGCCAAAACAAGCGTCCCGCACTCGCCGAATCGGCGATCGCGGGACGATTCGGTTCCTGGTCCACTCCCGAATGGACCCTATGGTTCGAGGACGACCACTTCGGCCGTCTCGCCGAGATCAGCCGCCCGGACAACCAGCTTGTCCCGCGGCGTTACCTCAGTGATGCCCATCTCCTTTAGGAACCGCTCTAGCGGATCGCGCTCGCGGTCCCCGTACGCCGTTTGAAACTGCATCGGGATGATGACCTTGGGCTCCAGCTGGCCAATGACTTCAACGGCCCGTGGCGCATCGAGCACCGGGCCACCCCCGACTGGGACGATGAGCACATCGGCCGAGCTCATGCTCTCCACCTGGTCCGATGTCAAGATATGGCCAAGGTCCCCCAGGTGGCACACGACGATATCTTCAAGTTCGAACAGGTAGGCTGTGTTGCGACCCCGCTCGGCGCCGCGCGCATTGTCGTGGTACGTGCGGATGCCGGTGATGAACACATCGTTCATCTCGTATTCGCCGGGGCCGTTCACCATCTTTGGTTGCGTGCTGATAAGGTCTAACGCGGTGTGTCCAGGGTGGTCATGCGAGATGGTGACGATATCGGCCCGCTGCCGGTCGATGCGGTAGCCGAGCGAGCGGGGCGCCGGGTCGGTCAGGATCGTTGCATCACGCGAACGCAAACGGAAACACGCGTGGCCGAACCACTTGATCTCAGCCATCGGCTCCAAGTTTCCAGGATACGGTCTTCAACTTGTCGGCGGGCGTTTTCTGAGGTGTTCCCAGGGTGCCTAGATAAACATACCACGACCGTACGGACAGAACAAGCGTTCCAGATTGGCACACCACACCGGCCCGCGCCCCCAGTGAGGCGCAAGCCGGTGGCAGCGGAAGCTGTGCGACTAGGCGTTCTCGTCCGTGTCGTCGCGGGTGATCTCGTAGAGGAACCAGATGCGGCGCTCGGTTGCGTCGAGAACCTCCTGCAGCAGGTTGCCAGTAACCGTGTCGCGATGCTCATCGCAGACTTCGATCGCTGCCCGCTGGGCCGCCGCCATCTTCAGGTTGTCGGCGAGCAACCGCTCGACCATCTCGCGTGCCGGTACGTACGCATCGTCGTCGTCGGCGATTGTCTGCAGGCGGCTGACATGGCCGACGCTGCG
>QEUZ01000143.1 GCA_003577355.1 Chloroflexota bacterium
GGTCGAGATGGTGATGCCCGGGGACAACATCCAGATGACGGTGACGTTGATCCAGCCGGTGGCGATTGAGGAAGGGTTGCGGTTCGCGATCCGGGAAGGCGGCCGGACCGTCGGCGCCGGTGTCGTCACCAAGATCCTTGAGTAGTACCTGCGATTTTGCGCGAGGATCGCGCTACACTTAGAGGCTCAAGCTCAGGTTGCGGTCGGTTCCTTGCGGGCCGACCGCGCATTGAGAGCGAGTTGAGGTATAATGGCGAAGAAGAGCAAGGCCGACCGTCTGATCATTACGCTCGAGTGCATGGAGTGCAAAGAGCGCAATTACACGACGGAAAAGAACCGTCGCAATGATTCAGCCCGGTTGGAGCTGCGAAAGTTCTGCCCGCGTTGTCGCGTTCATCGCGCCCATCGGGAGACACGGTAGTCGGTCGTTGGCGTCATAGGGTCGTAGCTCAATTGGTAGAGCAGCGGTCTCCAAAACCGCAGGTTGCGGGTTCGATTCCTGCCGGCCCTGCCCACCCCCTATCGATGTTCGATAGGGCCACCGCTACCAGAACGATGTACGTGTGAAAGTGGGGCGGGGAGATCACCACGCCCCGTCTTTGTGTTGTGTCAGTGAGATGCTGGTAGCGGTCAACAACCAGGCGAGGCTCGGAAGGCGAGGATAGGTAGATGGCCTCACGGACAACGGGCCGAACAACCGAGCAGAGCGGCGGGCCGTTCCAACGCATCCAGGCGCTGGTGCGTGACACCTATGCGGAGATTCAGAAGGTCACCTGGCCGGACCAGCAAACTACCCGCAACCTCACATTGCTGGTGATCGTCATGGCCGTCATCTTGGGTGCGTTGCTCGGCGGAATTGATGCGATCTTCGTCCGGCTCTGGGAGTGGATCGCCTAGCGCGAATCGCAGGCAAGCGCGCACGAATGGTAGGTTAGCCGATAATGCCACGCTCAATTCGGGAGCGACTCGCACAATCACGCGAAGGTAGCACTGCCACCGAGGAGCGGCCAGAGGCCGACTGGTACGTCATCCATACCTACTCCGGCTACGAGAATAAGGTTCGCCAGAACCTGCTCGCCCGCATCGAGTCGATGGATGTCGCTGACCGAATCTTCGAGATCATCGTGCCAACGCAAGATGAGATCGAAATCAAGGGTGGCCAACGGCACACCGTGCAGCGCAAAGTGTTCCCTGGCTACGTACTTGTCAAGATGAAGATGGATGATGAGTCGTGGTACGTGGTGCGGAACACGCCTGGTGTCACCAGTTTCGTTGGTATGGCCCAGCGACCGACGCCGCTGGACGAGTCTGAAGTACAGAGCATTATCAAGGGCATGGCGGCAGAAGCGCCGCGCGTGAAGTTGACCCTGTCGATCGGCGACCCGGTACGTATCATCGACGGTCCGTTTGCCGATTTCCGTGGAACGATTGACGAGATCAGCCACGACCGTGGCAAGATCAAGGTGCTTGTCTCGTTCTTCGGACGCGAAGTGCCCGTTGAATTGGATCCGTTGCAAGTCGAGCGCGAGACATAACGGCCATGCATTGAGCCGCCGGCGTAACCTGCCGGCGTGCGTACCCCGGCAACGGTCTCGGGGTGGGAGGAAGGGAGATACTGGTCACTTGGCGAAGAAGATCAAGGCATACGTAAAGCTCCAATTGCCAGCGGGGAAGGCGACCCCTGCGCCGCCGGTTGGCCCAGCGTTGGGTCAGCATGGTGTGGCGATCATGAATTTCTGCAAGGAGTATAACGAGCGCACCGCAGCCCAGGCTGGGCAGATCATCCCGGTGCTGATCACGGTGTACGAGGACCGCTCCTTCACGTTCGTCACCAAGACGCCACCTGCGGCTGACCTGTTGCGACGCGCGGCCGGCGTCGAGCGCGGCGCATCGAACACCCGCAACCGCGTGGGCAAGGTGACGTCGCAGCAAGTACGCGAGATCGCAGAACTGAAAATGCGCGATCTGAACTCGGTTGACCTTGACGGGGCGATCAAGCAGATCGAAGGTACTGCCCGCTCGATGGGCATCGAAGTCACGCCGTAGGGCGGCATTGTAGTGGGAGGGGCCACAGGCTCCGTCAACACCACAGGAGGGTACAGTGGTCAAGCACGGGAAGAAGTACCAAGAGGCGGCCAAGCTGATCGAGGATGATCGGCTGTATTCGCCAACCGATGCGGTCGCGCTCCTGCGCCGCATGCCCGAGCGAGGCTTCGACGAAACCGTCGAAGTCCATTTCCGCCTCGGCATTGATCCGCGCCAGGCCGACCAGACAGTCCGCTCCACCGTCGTGTTGCCGCACGGCACCGGCAAGGAGCCACGCGTGTTGGTCTTCGCAGTCGGCGACGCTGCCCGCATCGCGCAGGAAGCAGGCGCGGACTACGTTGGCAGCGATGATCTGGTCAAGAAGATCCAGGATGGCTGGCTGGAGTTCGACGCGACGATAGCAATGGCCGACCAGATGGGCAAAGTCGGTGGACTTGGCCGCATCCTCGGGCGTCGCGGGCTCATGCCCAACCCGCGCTCTGGCACCGTCGTACGCACCCCTGAGGATCTCCCGACCGTCCTCAACGAGCTCAAGGGTGGGCGCGTCGAGTTTCGTAACGATCGCACCGGGTTGGTCCATGTGGGAATCGGCAAGCGTTCGTTTGACGATGCGAAGATACTCGAAAATATGTACGCACTGATCGACGCCGTGCAGCGCGTCAAGCCAGCCGCTGCCAAGGGCGTCTATTGCCGGTCGATCACATTGACAAGTACAATGGCGCCCGGCATTCCGGTGGACGTACCTGCCGCAATTGCTGCTGCCAACGCTGCGCTCAGCTAGGTGGCAATAACAACGTAATGCGCCGAAGACAGCCGGTTGTCTTATTGACGTAATTCCGGCCGAGGTGTGGGATCTGCGATTGTCCGGCCCAATTGGGCCGCTCGCCCCTGCGCCTATCGGTGCAGGGGTTTTTGTTGTTCGCGGGTGAAGAAAGGGGGTGATAAGGTGCCTACCCCGAAGAAGGTCGAGACTGTCGCCGAGTTGACCGACCTGCTATCGCGTTCCAACTTGACGATCGTTACGGATTACCGTGGCCTCAAGGTGTCCGATTTGCAGAACCTGCGCGGTCAGTTGCGTCAGCACGACGCCCAGTTGCGCGTGTCGAAGAACACGCTAACGACGATCGCCGCACGCAATGCGCACGTCGAAGCTCTGGAACCGAGTCTGTCTGGTCCGACTGCTCTGGTGCTTGCCTTCGGCGATCCTGTGCAGCCGGCAAAGATCATCTCCGACTTTGTGCGGACATCGCGTATCCTCCAGATTCGTGGAGCGGTGCTTGGTTCCGGAAGCATCACACCAGCCGAAGTCGAAGCGTTGGCGAACCTGCCGAGCCGCGAAGTGCTGATCGGCCGTGTCGTGGGCGGTATTTCCGGACCGCTGTACGGAATTGTCGGAGTGCTGGCCGCACCGATCCGTTCGCTGCAGTACGTGCTGCAAGCGCGTATCGATCAGCTTGGTGGTGCGCCGGGTGACGTCGAACCCGCCGAGGCCGCCTGAGCGGCGTTGTCATCTGGCCGGCGAATGTCGCGCGGCCCCAGTTGTTTCGAGGAGGTACTCATGGCCGTTAACCTGGATGAGATTATTGCTCAAATCGAGCAGATGAGCGTGCTCGAGCTGTCGCAGCTGGTCAAAGCGCTTGAGGACCGCTTCGGCGTTACCGCTGCCGCGCCGGTTGCAGTTGCCGCCGCCCCTGCCGCCGCGGGTGGCGCTGCGGCCGAACCGGAAGAGGAGAAGACGGAATTCGACGTCATCCTCACCGAAATCGGCGCCAACAAGGTGCAGGTCATCAAGGCAGTGCGCGAGCTGACGAGCCTCGGCCTCAAAGAGGCCAAGGATGTCGTCGAGGCTGCACCAAAGGCGATCAAGGAAGCCGTGCCGAAGGAGGAAGCCGAAGCTGCCAAGAAGAAGCTCGAAGAGGCAGGCGCAAAGGCGGAAGTCAAGTAGCATCTGAGCAACCGAGCGAGCGGCGGCCCCTAAACGGGCCGCCGTTTCGTTTGTCTCGGGGTCAGCGCGCAACGGCGAGGTATGCCTGCTGTGCTATACTCGCCAGCGCGGGGCGTGGCGCAGTCCGGTAGCGCACCGGTATGGGGTACCGGTGGTCGGAGGTTCGAATCCTCTCGCCCCGACCCAGGATCGCAACTGAGCTGTAGCACAGCCCGGCGCGGCGCTGGCGTGATAGCCAGTGTGGGGCGAGAACGGTACACAACGGCGTGGACAAGACAGTTTGGGGGTTGCACCGTGTCAACGGCGACGCTGGCGCCCAAGGCCCGGATCATTATTGCGGACGACGAGTCGCTGATCCGGATGGACCTGCGCGAGATGTTGAGTCATCTCGGCTATGACGTAATCGCGGAGGCATCCGACGGTCGCAGTGCCGTTGAGCTAGCCCGCAAACTGCTCCCTGATCTCGTGATCATGGACATCAAAATGCCTGACATGGACGGCATTACTGCGGCCGATGAGCTCGGTCGTGGCAAGGTTGCTCCGGTCGTCCTGCTTACAGCGTACTCCGAGCAGTCACTGATCGGACGGGCGAAAGAGGCGGGAGTCTGCGGGTACCTGGTCAAGCCGTTCCGTGAAACCGAACTGATGCCGGTCATCGAGCTGGCGCTTGCCCGGTTCCTCGACCTGCGAGACCTCGAGCGCGAAGTGACCGACCTGAAGGATGCCCTGGAGACCCGCAAGCTCGTCGAACGCGCTAAAGGTGTCCTCATGGAGGTCCACGGGCTGCGGGAATCCGAAGCGTTCAACCGTATGCGCAAGACGAGCATGGATAACCGTAAGTCGATGCGCGAGGTCGCAGAAGCGATCCTCTTAACGCACGAGGTTCAGACCGGCACATCGCGCTAAGGCGTGGCCGATGCCTCCAACGGAGGCGTTGGTGCGGCAGTTATGGTGGCAGTTGGCGTTACTGTCGCCGTCGGCGCAGGCTCCACGACCGTGACCGTCACTGGTTGCGGCACATCGCTGTAGCGCACGCGCGGTGGCAGGATGACTCGCGGCACGATCTGGTAGACCCCTGCGCCGCGCTCATCCAAGTCGACGACGACGTCGATGTCTTCACTGGTCAGAGCAGCGATCTCAGCCTGTGGCCCTTCGATCGTCACCGAAATCGTGCGAGGCGTGATAGTGACCGTCGTTCCGTCACGCTTGTTGATGACGGTTATCTGAAGGTTGTCGAACGTCTTCGAGAACGTCGTTTGTTCCACGCGGACAGATACATCCACCGTCGTCTGTTCGATCGTCACTCCGGGCGGCAGCGTGCTGGTATCGAGTGGGACCCCGGTCAGCACCGTTGGCGCTTCGAGATCGCTCGTGACGATCGGTGTCGTGTAGATGTACTGAACATCGTTGAGCAGTTCCCGAGGCCCATCGATCAGAACGGTCCCCGGTGTTGGGATTGGCTGGCCGACAACCTCGAACCCGTCCGCAGCATCGCACTCGCAGCGCACGAAGATCGGGATCTCCTTGCCGCGCACTTCAATGGACACGGAGAGCGACACCGTTGATGGCGCGACGGCGACATTGTCGACCGGGAGATTATTCGCGTCGACTGGCCGCGGGATCGCCTGGGTCGTGAACGATTCTTCCTGTCCACCGAGCGTTACATCGACAAGGACACGCGCCACCCGGTCGACATTGCGTCGTACACCGGTTACCGTCACTTCGCTTGGCGTCGCGACGATATCCGTCACAACCAGGTTGCGCGGCACCGTCTCAGGCGCGAGCACGTCAAGCGGGAACGTTTCGGATACGACCGCATCCACTTCGATCACAACGCTGTCAGGGGTAGACGTTATCCGTCGCAGGCCATCGGGCGCTTCGACGCGCACGTCCCGACGATACTCTCCCGGCTGATCGGCCCCACTCATGTCGACGACCGCCCGGATTGAGCCAGTGTCTATCGTCTGTATGATGCTTTGTGGGCCTTCCAGCCGGACGTCGACCGTCGGCAGAGAACCGACCACTGCCAGCGTGTCGGGCAGGTTGACCAATGTGATCGCCAATTGGTTCGCCTGATAGGTCTGTTCTGGGTCGCGCTGCGCAGTTACCCACGCCCACAAGGTGAACGCGAGGACGAACGAAAGCAGGTAGCGGACGACGTTCGTCGTCGTCATTCCGGCACGGATGCGGCTAATCATGCGTCAGTGCAGCCTCGCGACGTGGAGCGGCATTACGGTCGTCGCTAGCCGGGCGATCGGCGTTGGGCTCAAGTTCCCGTCTCCGGCCGTTCCTGCTACCGGATTTTGGGGTCGGGCTGTCCCCTTCGCGGTCCAACTTCAGGAGTGAGCGCAGGGAACGACGCAGGCGCTCCTGGTCGAGTCCGGTAATTAAGCGGCCACTGTGGGCCAACGAAATTGCTCCGGTTTCTTCCGAAACGACGACCGCCAGCGCATCGGATTCTTCGGTGATACCAATCGCGGCGCGGTGGCGCGTACCCATCTTGCCATCGACGATTTCGCGGTCGCTCAGCGGAAGGACGCACGATGCCGCCAAGATGCGGTCGTTACGGACGATGACGGCGCCATCATGCAGCGGGGAATTGGGGAAGAAGATGTTGATCAGCAATTGACGCGTCACCGTCGCATCGAGCGGCACGCCGCGGTCGGCGTAGTCCTGCAATCCGGTTTCGCGTTCGATGACGAGTAGCGCACCGTAGCGGATACGACTGAGGTGGGACGCGGCACGGCTGATCTCATCGACGGTACGTTCCATCTCGCTCTCTGCGTGCGTCGCGAAGGGGGTACGCAGCCATTCTCCGGTATGGCCCAGTTGCTCTAGTGCGCGACGAAGCTCGGGTTGAAAGATGATTGGAATAGCGACAACCAGTGCTGGCCACGCACGCGACAGGAGCCAGTTGAGTGCGGTGAGGTCGAAGATGTTCGAGACGACAAGGCTGGCAACGATAAGGGTGACCAGCCCGCGAATGAGCTGGGTGGCGCGGGTTCCCTGGGCAACCGAGAGCAACCAGTAGATGATCATCGACACCGCGACGATGTCGATCAACGACCGGGCCTCAAGCCGCGTGAAAATCCAGGGGAGTTCCGGCATAGCATATCCAGACGCGGGCGAAGGCGTGAGCGCCAGCGTCAATTGTATACGACCTAGCTAACCATGCGACTGACCGTTCAGGGTCATCTTGAGCAATGGCTAGCGATTCAGACTCCAGACAGCGCAGAGAGTGCGGCCTGCTTGGCCAGCAGCACCGGGTCATCGGGCGTCAATGTTGCCAGGCGGCGGTAGACCTTCTCTGCTTGTGCGTATTCACCCAGCGACGCGAGCACTTCGCCGAGCTTGTGGTAGCCGGCCGTGTCGCCCGGCGCAAGGGCGATAATTTGGTGCAGTGCAGCCACGGCCTCATCAGGGTCGCTCGCCTCGAGCGCGATCCTCACCACTTCCCACAGTTGTTGCACCGCACGGTCAACTGCACCGACGCGCAAGAAGAATGCAACAGCAGCATGGCGCACTTCGTCGCGATCCGGTTCCGCGAGAACCGCGTGGTCGATGAACTCGGTTGCCCGTTTGACGTTCCCGATTGCGGCCGCCACGTCTGCACCACGAGTGAACGCCGCAACTGCATCGGAACGTCGTCCACGCCGCAACTGCAAATGTCCGAGCGATTCCAGCTCGCGCATTGCTTCGTCGAGCACGCCACGCTGGAGGAACCCATCGGCAATCTTGGCCTTGACCTCGGGGTTGTCTGGCAGTGCTTCCGAGATCCGCCGCATCGCCCCTACCATGCCGTGCAGATCGCCGGTCGCGTCACAGCGTTCGGCGATATACCGCAACTCGCGTACCCCATCGACGATGCGGCCACTCTCCAGACACAGCGTGGCAAGTGCGTCGCGCAGCTCGAGACTTTCGGGGAATGTATCGCGCAGCGTGCGTAATCGCTCGATTGCAGCAGCCTCTTGCCCTTGCTCTCGAGCCAGCCGAAGGACTTGAGCGAGCAGGGACTCCAGCGATACTGGCACAGGGAACAGCCGGCAGTGGGCAGCACAGGCGCGGATCTCCGGTTCATTCACGATGTCCACTGCGGTTACGTACGCATCGAGCGTTGCGCTTGTGTCCAGCGATTCCGCTGCAACTGCGACTGCACACGCGGCGATGAATCGGTCGAGTGCGTCGCTCGACCGCGCAGCGACCACCTTCTGCCAGCGCAGGATCGCCTCACGAGCAGCCAGCGACGCTCCACGGGCGATATTGGCGACGGCAATGGTCAACTGCCCCCGCGCAGGCGGGCTCATGCGCTGGACGAGATCAAGAGCAGCCGAAAACTCTGCGCAGCCGAGCTCGTCTCGCCGAAGGCCGGCAACAGCGCGTTCCAGCCACTCCAACCACTCGACGCTACTGCGCGACGCACCGATGGCGCAGCGCAACAACAAGAGGTCTGGCGCAGAGTCGGGTCGGACGTTTGCGGTGACAACATCGACAAACTCAGCACTGTCGCCGCAGGCGACAGATGACCGGATATACAACCGCAGCGCAAGATCGCTGCGAGGTTGGAGGGCAAAGTAGTCTCGGGCCAACTCTCGAGCAGTCTGCGGGGCATGTGCGAGGGAAACGGAAATCGCATCCGGTACGTATGGGTCGATTGTGGCGGTGCCCGGGTTGTCGAGCAAATAGCGAGCGTACGTAACGAGCGAAGCGGTGTCGTCCGGTGTAAGCGCCAACCGTACGGGGTACAGCAACCATTGCTGGCTGGATTCGGAATTCTCCAGGTTCGTCCACAGCATCGCCGCCAACGTGGCCGCAGCATCGCGACGGCCACGTGCCAGCTCTATTTCAGCCAATCGCACGTACATCGGTTGGAAATCGGGATACGACCCGATGACGAACAGCGACGCGTCGAGCGCTGAGAGCAGCCGGCCGGCTCGAAGGTCGGCGTCCGACTCACGAACCATGCGCTGCACCGCAGTGGGGAGCCGGTCAACCCCCGGCAGCGGGGACGTAAACACGACACGGGGGTGGCGCCCAGCGGGATCGTGAGCGCTGGGCGATGGAATCTCCGAAACAGGCTCAGAGCTGCGGGCTACCTGGATGCGATTCTGTAGTTCAACGGCATCGGGTCGAGAGTAGCCAGCGTCAACAACTTCGCGCAGCAACTCTTCCGCGTCATCCAGCATGCCCTGGTCGAGGTACACCGTGGCAACGGCGACCATCTCGCGCAGTTCGTAGGATTCGTTCGGACCGCTAGCGGGTCCGATCTTCAGGTCGAGAAAACCGGCCTCCGCATCCGGAGTAATCTCGAGGTTCTTCTCGGCAGCACTCAATCGCTCGCGGACGCCCGTCATCCCTGGCCTCCCCGTTGGTCGTCCGGCCCGTGACGAGTTGCGGACCGGTCCCGCGCTCGGAGTATAGGAATGGCAGACGGGAATAGACATAGTACTTAGGAGCGAAACGAACTCGCACCGCAGTACAAAAGACTAGCGCGAGCGGGACCCCCGCGAGCGCGGGCTGCGTGAGCGGTAGTCGTCCGCGTCGATGTACACCGACCGCGAGATTTGCCAATCGCACAGCCGCGAGCGGATGCGGCCGTCAACACGGTCGAGGTCATTGGTTGTTACAACGGTCGGCGCCCGCTCGATATAGCGGTGGTTGATGATCTGGAACAGTTTCTCTCGCGCCCATGGGGTGGCGTTTTCGGTGCCCAAGTCATCGAGGATCAAGAGGTCGGCATTGCGGAAGGCAGTGAAGCGCTGGTCGTAGCTCGTTTCAGCGTTGGGACCAAACGCGGTGCGCAGATGGTCGAGCAGGTCTGGAACGACTGCGAAGATCGGTCCCATCTGCTTGTGGTGCAAGGTGAAGTTTGCGATCGCCGCTGCAAGATGCGTCTTGCC
>QEUZ01000144.1 GCA_003577355.1 Chloroflexota bacterium
TATGCCGCGCGCTTCGTCGGTCACGGTCACTGGCAGCGATGCTGGCGATGGCGCGCCGCTCGCTGCTCCGTCGCTCGCCCGGACGATGTACGTCCAAACGCCGACCGCCTCTGGGTTATCGGCTCCGAAGACGTAGCTCGTGCTGGTGAGCCCCTCGGCGACAATGCTGTAACTGGCATCGCGCGCTTCCTTGTGGAGCAGGGTGTAGGTGACCGGGTCCCCTTCGGGGTCACTGGCAACCGGCCAGCGCAGGCCGAACGTGCCACGGTTGATGGCGCTGGACGACTCGTCCAGGTATGGCGCGCCGCTCATGCTCGGTCCCGCGTTGGGCGCCGCTTCCACCGCGCCAGCATCGCATTGGGCGGTCCCATCGCCGTTGCCGTCGATTGGCCGTGGCACGCCGCGCTGGTCGGTGGTGGGGCATCCCCCCTGGGTCGCGGCATCGCGCGCTGGGCTACCACCCAGCAGCGCATGGGTCTGGCTCGGGCCGCCGTTGTCCCGCAACGGACCGAGGCGCGGGTCGAGGTTGTTGCGGTCCCCTGGGCCGCCAGCCGAGCAGCTGCTGTCGCTGCTGATCGTGCCCCCACGTGACACGAATGTGCCGATGCCGGAACAGTTGCGTGGTGTCCCTGCTGCGAAGATGACGGCGCCCCAGGTGAGGCTGCCGATGGAATAGACGTTACCGCCATCGCCGAACCGAGCACGGTTGCCGGAGAGGGTTGACCAGAGCAGCTCGGCCGGACCGACATGGTAGATGCCGCCGCCGCGTTGTGCCGCGCTGTTCCCCGAAAGCGTGCTGTTGCTGATGCGGAGATGTCCGGCCTGGCTAAACACGCCACCGCCGTGCATGCGTGAGGTGTTGCCGGAGAGGGTCGAGCGTTCGATCGTCAGTGTGCCCCCAGCGTTGTAGATGCCGCCGCCGCCACTGAGTCCGGCCCCATTGCCATGGAGCGTGCTCTCGCTGACCTCGACGTTGCCTCCGGCGTTGTAGATGCCACCACCCGCGTCAGCCTGGTTGTCGCGCACCGTCACCCCCCGCAGGCGCAAGGAACCGGCGTTGTAGATTGCACCACCGTGACCACCGGGGTCGGAACCCTGGCTGAGGGTGAGATTGCGGAGCTCCAGCGTGGCGCCGGTGGTGACCAGGAACAGGCCAGTGGCGCCGCCACCGTTGAGGGTGACCAGCCCAGCGCCGTCCAGTGTGACCGTGCCGCTGATGTGTATCCGGCTGGTCAAGGAAATACTGACTGGCGCGGGGCCACAGTTGAACGTGACCAGCCCCCCACCGTTGAGCGCTGCGAGCAGCGCGCTCGTCGTACAGCTCTCCGGGAAGCCGCCACCGACAACCCCTGCCGCGCGCACTGGCGCAGGCGACGGGGTAAGCAGCGCGCAAAGCGCCAGCAGCAGTGCACAGCCTACGAGTGCCTTGGCTTGCCGTGTACCGCGTCGCTCGCGCACGCCCCCTCCTGTTCCGGCCAGACGGCGGCAAGGGTAATCGATCCACCCCGCTGCTGGGTAGGCGGCGGAGCGCAAGCCGGTGGTGCGATACTATGCAGATGATGAGCAGGCAACCTCCCACACCCGAAAAGCGGGACGCGATTGACGACCTGCCGCTCGACCTGTTCGGCGGCGACGCACCACCCCGGCCAGTGCCTGAGCAGGAGACGAACCCAGGGCCGGATGCGGTGGCGACTGAGCCGCGCACCGCGACGGCAGAGGACAACCTGCGGTCGTGGCAGGAGGCTGGACTCGGCCGGACACCAGCGCCGGCATCTGCCCTGTCCCCGCGCCAGCGCCGCATCTATGACGGCGTCGCCATTGTGGCGTTCTGGCTCGTTATCACCCTGCTCATCGGTGGCATCGAGCTGCATGCGCGCACATTTTGGCACCTGATCCTTGCTGGGTTGATCTATTTCGGGTTCACCCGTGTCAGCAAGGGGATGTTCCGTGAGCGCGTCCACCAGGCGATCGACACGCTCCGAGCAAAACTGGCGCGCTGACTCGCGGCCAACCGCGACCCAGCGAAGGGCCCGCACTGACGACCGCGACGATGGCGTCCGCAGGTGCGCCCAAAGGGCATCCCTGACGATCCAGCTCTCGATATTGCAGCGGGAACGGAGACGTTGCGGAGGGTTCTGCCAAGCCTCCGGCCTGTCGGGCCACGAGCCAGGAACGACCAGCGGTGCGGACACGTGCATGGGCGCCAAGCCGGCTGGACGGCCTCGTGCGGTGATCCATCTGGCTAGCAAAACGAATGGAGCGGCCAACAGGCCGCCCCGTCGTCGAGTCGTTGTCCTAGTGTTCCAACCACCGTCCACTGTCAGGTCAAGGTAACTCGTTGCGTTAGAGAAGTGCGCTTCAGACAAGGACGACCACTCCACTGGTCACTGGTCACTCGTCACTCGTCACTCCACTAGGCTTAGTCAGCTAGGGCGCGGACGACCAGGTTGTTGAAGCCAAACTGGGCGTTCGGGTCGTCGTAGTTGACGACCCCGAAGCCAACTGAACCGACCAGCGGACCGTTGTGCTGCGCGTCGCCGATCTCATCACCATCGGCAAAGAACCAGAGATGGTTGCCCTGCGCGATGATCTTGAGCTCAATGCCCCCTTCCAGCAGGCTGCGGTCCCCGAGGTAATACAGGTCGGCCAGGATCTCGTAGAAGTAGCCGGACTCGTCGAAGCCCTCGAACATACCGAATGCGTAGACATCGCCGGTGTCCGGGTCGGCATACACGCAGACGGCGTAATCGTAATCTCCAGTGAATATCGCGCGGACCAGGAGACAACCATCGCCATCACCCGCTTCGAGGTAGATCCAGATGCTGGCGCTGATGTCCCCCAGGTCATCGGCGTCGGAGTAGGCGTAAATGTAGTTCTGCCCCTCAGTTTGGGTTACTGAAACGTGATACCGGCCATCCTGGTAGAAGGTCGAACCAACGTCACCGGAGCTGGTGCCCCAGTTCGAGAGGTCGGTCGAGAAGATGATGTCGCCCTCGGCCGGTGGCCCATCCGGCGGGGGCGGCGGTGGTGTGGCGCCCTCGATCCAGTTCAGGAAGTGCAGGCCGATATTGCCGAACTCGACCTGGAACTGGGCCGGGTTTGCTGGGGTATAGGTCAGCACGCGCCGCTCGAACACCTGCACCAGCACGCGCCGCTCGACCCCAGCGACAGTAGCGTTGATCCAATAGGGCTCGGAGGTTGGGAAGCCGAGGACGTAGACCCAGTCCACCCCGACTTCCGGACGCAAGCCGCTGTTCGGGCTGTTGGCCCAGTTCCAGAAGACGCTGGCCATGTTGTGGCCGGTCTCGTTCTGATAGTGGGCGAGGGTGACGCCGCCGCTATCGGTGCTGGAGAGCGCGCCATTACCGGAGAGGAACTCGGTCACCGGCTGCCCGGTACGGTTGGTCGAGCGGTTGCTCACCCCGTCGGTGGTGACGTATGGCGCCAGCGTCGCATAGCTCGGTGTGCCGGGGTTGTTGGTTGGGTCGCCAGCGACAAGCTGGGTGGCCGGCTCGCGCTCTTCGAAGGTGGCATTGCCACGTTGCACCCGCCCAGTGATGAGCTCCGAGGCCAGCAAACCGTTTGTGACGTAGTAGATCGAGTTACGGTCCCCATTGGGGTCATTGATCTCCATGCGGCTCTTATCGTAGTAGCGGACCTGGCGCTGGCCGCCGGGGCTCTCGACGTACGGTTCGAAGCGTTCTTCGTTGATCGTCGGCCCCCAGAACCAGGAGTAGCTCGCGCCGCCGCCGGCTACGAGCGCGTCGGTCGTCTGCCAGACGGCGTCGAAGGCCTCGGAGTTGTCCGGCCCGCCGGTGACATCCGGCAGGACAGCCAAACCGTAACCCCAGATATTGTTGGGCGTGCCACTGCCATACTGCACGGCGTTCTGCTTGAGGTAGTTGGCAGTATCAACCGGGTTCGTGCCGTAACGCTGGCGCACCAGCGCCGCCAACCCAGCGACATGCGGCGAGGCCTGGCTCGTGCCGGAAAAGCCGGAGTAACCATAGGAGACCGAGTCGCCGCGATCAGCGCCGACGATGTCCGGCTTGGTGCGTCCATCCGTTGTCGGGCCACGGCTGCTGAAGTTTTCGATTGTGCCCGGAGTCGCCCAGTTCATTGCGCCAACCGTCAGCATACCGGGGTTGGCGCTATCTGCTGGCTCGCCGATGCTGAAGGAATCGCTGACGTGCTCCAGGCCGTAGCCGTTGAACTCCTGGACTTGGATGAAGCTGGGCGCCGGCCCACCGGCGTGGTAGAGCGCGACGTAGTAGTCGTCAGCGATCGGCACATTGAACTGGATCACCTCGAATGGGGTATCGAATTGCCCACCGGACTGCTCGATCACACTGGAATCGACCAGGGTGTCGCTGCTGTTGTACAGCCCAACATCGATGTCCGAGGTGGCGCCGCCCCAGGTGTCGTTCCAGCGCACCAGGATAGTGACGGTCAATCCGGCCGGCAGCGTCTGGTTCGCGATGAAGTTCGTCTCGTCGCCGGGTGCGAACTCAAGGAAGCCATCAACATCAGAATCGGCGTAGCCGCCAGCCCAGGTGCTCTGTCCTTCATTGCCAGCCGCATTCGCCCAGATGATCCCATCGGCAACGGCGTTGTTCACCGCCACCAGCGGGCTGTCAAAGTAGGGCGAGGTGCCGTTACCTGGGCCGGACCACCACCAGCCAACTGAATGGTTGATCACCTGTACGCCGTTGTTGGCCATCCAGTCCACAGCGGTGATCAGGTCGCTGGATGTCCACGGGTTGGAGATGTATAGCTGCACGCCGGGTGCAATATCCATGACTGCTTCGGCGACGCCGGTGCCGTGGACATCGCCATTCTGGCAATCAGCCAGGTTGCCGGTGGAGTTCCCCGGTCCAGCGAAGCAGAGCACGTTGACCGAGCTCGGCAGCTCGCTGCCCATGAGGTTGCCGTAACCCTCGAATCCGACATCGATGACGCCGACCTTCACCCCTGCACCAGTGTAGCCGTTGCTGTGCCAGTTATCGGCGTTGTGGATGCCGATGCCTTCGCTGTTGGTGGGGCCATAGAGCGCCTTCGGCTTGCCGATTGACTGGACGCGGCCTACCCCGTCAATTTGGGTCAGCGCATCGAGCGCACTTACGGGGACATAGGCTTCGATGACCGCAATGTTGGTATTGACGACCAGGCCGCCGCGCGCTGCAAGCCAGGCGACGATGGAATCGACCTCGCCGCTGGTGCGGATCGTGACCAGCACGCTGCTGCCGCTAGAGATCGGCGCATCGGCTGCCACCGCTTCCGGCGCTTCACCGGAGCGGGAGTTGAGCCGGGCCACCAAGCCGTTCAACGTGGAATCGAGCTTGCTGTTGCCGAATTTGCGCGGCTTGGCCTGTGTCGCGCCGCCCGCCTCGGCCGGCATGCCTGTGCGCACTTGTACCGTGCGCACCGCGCCGAAGGGGTCGGCGCTACCGCGGGTGACGCGCTTCTCCCCCTGGCCAGCGGTTGGAGCGCCGCCATTGCCGGCGGCAGCTGCTCCGGCAGGTAGCACTGTGCTGAGCAGCAGCAGGAGTGCGCCAAGCGCACACAGCCGCTGCAATCGTCGTTGACGCAGCGCGCGTCGTCCGGCTGGCATTGGCAGACCTCCCCCGTTGTCACCCCGTTGGGCGTTCATCCCGTTCGACGGAAACTGCGCCTATCTTGGTCCAGTCAGCCTGGAAAGGCAAGTATGGCGCGATCGGTCACGCGTGCGCTGCGCAGGTGAGCGGGTCGCACTGGCATGGCGCCTGCTGGCCGCCTTGCGGCTGATGCCGAACTGGCGACACCGCACACGCAGGTTGTCCTCAGGCTGCGCAACAACAGCGCCGGGCTCCGCGCGCAAGGACAAGGCGGAGTGGCCGGGGTAGGGCATGCTGACGACCTTCGCTCCATGGCGCCAGCATGCACAATCGGTACAACCCTGTCTCAGTATGGGTGGCGCCCATCTCCCCGGGCCGTACTGCCTCCGCTCGCAAAGACCGGGAGGGCCTGTATTTCTCCGGCTGCTTGGCCCGTGGCAGCGAAAAGCTCGATGACTGTGACACAGCCCTGGCTTGTCAACTCGTCCCAGTTCCATCTCGGCGCACGATGCGTCATACTTAGGGATGTCAAGCCGTACAACCGGGCGAAAGTGAGGGGCACATGGCAACCGACCTGCGACGGACGATCCCGCGTTCTCCAGTTTCGGCCGAGGAAGTCGCCGCAACGCGCCGGCATCTCTTGCAGGCCGAGACGTTGCCGCCCAGGGTCTACCACGACCAGGAGGTGTTCGACTGGGAGATCGAAGCCTGGTTCCGTCAGGAATGGCTCTTCGTCGGGCGCGAAGAGGACCTGCCGGAGACTGGCTCATTCTTCCGGGTCGATGCCTTCGGCGAGAACATCGTGGTAGTACGCGGCAACGATGGGGTCATCCGCGCCTTCTACAACGTCTGCCGCCACCGCGGCTCGACAATCATCGAAGAGGACGCCGGCCGCATCGTGCGCTTCCAGTGCCCATACCACGCCTGGATCTACGACCTGACCGGCAAGCTGCGCCCACCGATGCACACCGACACGCTGGAGAACTTCTCCTGTGAAGCCTTCAGCCTCATCCCGGTGCATGTCGGCACCTGGGCCGGCCACATCTTCATCTCCCTCGCCGAAGAGCCGATGCCGTTCGAGGAACATCTCGGCGACTTCCGCAGCCACTTCGACCGCTTTAACCTGCACGAGCTCCGCCGCACCGACCGCATCGTCTACGACACGCGCGCCAACTGGAAGGGTATCGTCGAGAACTACGAAGAGTGCTACCACTGTCCCGGCGTGCACCCCCTGCTGAACCACATCACCCCGGTCACCCTGCCGGGCGGCAGCCTGCGGGGCGATGGCCAGTGGGCCTGCGGCTGGATGATCCTCGACGACCAGTTCGAGACGATGTCGATGGACGGCTATCTCCACGGCCGCAAGGTGCTGCCGACGATGACCCCCGACGACCTGCGCCGCATCTACTACGCCGTCGTCTGGCCAAACTTGCTCTTCAGCCTGCACCCAGACTTCCTGATGCTGCACTACCTCTGGCCCCTTGCGCCGGACCGCACGACGATCGTCTGCGAACTCTACTTCCACCCGGACGCCATGGCCGAGCCGGACTTCGACTCCAGCGGGCCGCGCGAGTTCTGGGACCTGACCAACCGCCAGGACTGGCACGTCTGCGAGTTGCAGCAACGCGGCACCGCCTCGCGCTCCTACACGCCGGGCCGCTACGCCAACAACGAGGGCGGCGTGCACTGGTTCGACCTGCAAGTGGCCGACCGCTACGCCGGCGACGGAGTCAAGAGCAACTTCCCACGGGTGCGCCGCGAGACGAGCGACCCGATCGCCGCCGCGAAGGAGCGTGGCCGAGCGGCCCTCGCTGCGCGCGAGGCGGCAGCTGGCGGGACGTAAGAGAGGGCGCGGCGTGCTCCACGTCCGCTTCCAGCGTGTCCGGCCAGACAAGGTCGAGCGCTTGCGCGCCTGGATGACCGAACTGGCCGGACGCGCCGATGAGGTACGCGAAACCTTCGCGCAAGAGGGTGTCCACGCCGAGAAAGCCTGGCTGATCCACACCGCCGACGGCGTGGTCCTGGCCTACGCCCTCATCGTCGACGACATCGACGCCGCCTTCGCCGCTCACCGCGCCTCCACCCTCCCCATCGACCACGAACACGCCGCCGTCATGCAGGAGATCGACGGCGGCCCGCTGGACGTGGAGCAGATCTGGGAGATGCTGGCGAAGGAGTAACCACCGCAACCGGCTAAGGTCCCCACCGCCGATAGCTGCCAGACTATACTCGCTGCATGATTCCGTACCCGGACAGGACGGCGTGATATGGTAGCCAAGCCAGCATCGATCGATATAGAGGAGGTTGGTTCGCTGCGCGATCTCGTTGACGAGATGCGTCGGGACGGTGAACCTCGCTTCTTACGTGTTGACGATCAGAACGTCGCGGTCCTCATCCCATTGCATGCGCACGGACGACGACTGCGCACGCGCACGGTCACCGCCGAAGACATGGAAGCCTTTCTCTCCTCAGCAGGAGGCTGGAAGGACATCGTCGACGTTGAGCAGTTCAAACGCGACAACGCCGCCAGCCGCCGGATGTCGACACGGCCGCCGATAGACGTATGACCTATCTGCTGGACACTGACATCGTCGCCGACTGGTTACAGGGTCAGCAAGCGACGGTAGAATTGGTCTCCGCAATCGCTGCCGATGGAATAGCGATAAGCCTGATCACCTATGGCGAGATCTACGACGGCATCGGAGGCTCACGCGACCCGCGCAAGAGCGAGATCGCATTTCGCGCCTTTCTCCGCGGTGTCGCGGTGTTGCCGCTGACACGCCGCACGCTGCGCCGCTTCGCCCGAACGCGCAAAGAACTGCGGCAGCGTGGGCGCATCATCGGAGACATGGATATCCTCATACGCCACCGCGCTGGAGCGCGATCTCGTATTGGTGACGGGCAACATCAAACACTTCGAACAGGTTCCCGATCTTCGCCTACATCGCTGAGTCGCCAGAGCCCACCACAGGCACTGCCATCGACCACGAACACGCCGCCGTCATGCAGGAGATCGACGGCGGATCGCTGGACGTGGAGCAGATCTGGGAGATGCTGGCGCACGGAACGGAGGAATAGTCCGGCCGCGCCTACGAAGAGCGCGATCCACTCCTCGGAACCGGCCACGCAGCCTGCACCAGCATGACGCGCTCGCTTGGAGCCGGTACACTGTTGCGCACGATCCTCCCACGCGCGAGCACCGGAGAACAGACCATGAGCAGCACCGTTCGCTATACCGTCACCGACCTGGAAGGGCTACCCGATCGGCTCGACGATACGCGCTACGAGCTCATCGACGGAGAGTTGCACGTGTCCACACAACCGCGGGTGGAACACCAGTTTGCGGCGTTCAGAGTGGCGCGTGCGCTCGACGAGTGGAGTGACCAGTCGGGGCTTGGGTTGGGGCTTCCCGCGCCCGGCGTGATCTTCACCCCCGAAGACGCCGTCGCCCCTGACGTGGTCTGGATCAGCCACGCCCGGGCCGCGCATGGCATCGACGCGGGTGGGCACTTCTCCGTCGCACCGGAACTGATGGTCGAGGTCCTGTCACCGGGGAGCAAGAACCAGCGGCGTGACCGTGAACTGAAGCTCAAGCTGTACGCGCGCGAGGGGGTGGAAGAGTACTGGTTGGTCGATTGGACGAGCAAGACTGTCGATGTCTTTCGCCGGGCATCGGGAGAGTTGCGCCACAGCGCGACGCTCTCCGGGCCAGACGAACTGACCTCCCCGCTGCTCCCCGGTTTCAGCCTGCCCCTGCAACGCCTCTGGATGCCGGTCGGCTACGGCAGCTAGACGCCCCTCGCCCCACGTTGGTTGCTCACTGATGTCCTCCGGCCGTCCGGCGGGAGAAGGTTGAGCGCACTTGCGCCTGAATGACCGCTCTGGGCGACGAGGTGCGCCGAGAAGCTCTCCCACTATCGACCCAAAATCAGCCCGAAACCTGGCTATACGTTAGCCCATGACCGAAGCGGAAGAGAGGATCTGCCGAATCATAGGGCACATCCGGGAACTGGCGCCACACAGCCTCAATCGACGACGGCATTTCAAACGGCAGTCTTGCTTCCGGGGCGTGGCGACCAAAGAGCACATCCAGAACTGCGCCATCGCTCGCGCCGAAGTTTGCGACCAACGCCGCACACCCGGTCGCGATCTCCGGAAGAACCGCCGGCCGTTCGAGATAGATGTCGACAATGGTTGGAACCCGGCGCGCGATGCCGAGGATACGCGTCAGCTCTTCGGCCCCGAATCTGAGGTCACC
>QEUZ01000145.1 GCA_003577355.1 Chloroflexota bacterium
ACGACGTGCAACTGCTTTGGCGCACATTCTGGGCCGTTGCTCGTCGCAAAGGGGCCCATTAGTCCAGGTCGAAACGAGAGACGTGTCCGTTATCAGCAGCGCACCGATGCTCTCACGGATCACCAGCACTCGTACACTTGTTCTACTCCTCTGCTAGAATGCGCTCCTGCGGCGAGGATTGCGTCGAGAGGAGCGCGCCGGCGGATGCTAGAGCTATCGCAACGAGATGCGCGACGGCTGGCAATAGGCGCGCAGCGCCTTGCCGGCCCAACGCCAAAACGCCCGACCAAGGCGCTCATGCGGGACACCATCCGGCATCTTGGAGCGCTGCAGATCGACTCCATCAGCGTCGTCGCCCGCAGCCACCATATCGTGCTCTGGAGCCGCCTGGGGGTGCACCCACACGAGTGGCTCTACGAGCTCCACGGCGTTGACCGCGCGTTGTTCGAATACTGGGCACACGCTGCGGCATATGTCCCAATCGAATACTTCCCCTACTTTCGCAGGCGCATGCTCAACTATGCGGACCCGAACGGGAACGGCTACTCCGAACGCTGGAAACAGTGGGCTAAGGAGAACAATCACGTTTTCGAACAGGTGCTTGACCACATTCGCGCGCATGGGCCGGTCTCATCATCCACCTTCGATGCGCCGGAGGGAGAACCGAAAGCCACACCGTGGGCCTGGTACGGGAACAAGCCAACCAACCGTGCGCTGGATTTCTTGTGGACCAATGGCACGCTGATGATTGATCGCCGCGACAAGTTCCAGCGCTGGTACGACTTGCGCGAACGTGTCCACCCAACTTGGGATGACGCTGACCTGCCCACCGTTGAGGAGGAACGGCGCTTTCTCGGAGAGAAAGCGCTGGCAGCGATGGGGGTCACGACAGTGCGCTGGTTCAACGACTACTTTCGCGGTGATTGGGGCAGCCGGGTTGGGCCTGGTTCCATATCACGCCTCGTCATGCAGCAGCTCGTCGACGAAGGGACCGCCGTGCCAGCGAGGGTGGAAGGGTTGGATGAACCGGCCTTTGTTCATGCTCCGCTCCTATCGCAGCGTATCCCGCCCAGCAGGACGACGTTACTGTCGCCCTTCGACAACCTGGTCTGGGACCGCCGTCGCACGCTTGGGTTGTTCGGCTTCAGCCTTATGCTCGAGGCGTATACCCCGGCGGAGAAACGGCAGTACGGGTATTTCAGCTTGCCGATCCTCTATCGGGACAAGTTGGTTGGCCGGATCGACCCAAAGGCCGACAGGAAGGCACGGGTGCTGATCTTGAAGGTCGTGCACCTGGAGGAGGCGTTTGAGTCACACGCAGACGATCGCTTCTTCTTATCGCTTGCCCGCGCGATCGACTCGTTCCGCGAGTTCAACGCTTGCGATGGCGTGGTCGTCGAGCGTGGTGAACCAGAGACGGCGGCGCGTGCGCTGCGTGCTTCGCTGGCCGAACTGGGTGGTGTTGCTGAGCGAGGCTAGCGAGCGGGTCGGAAGTCGTCTACATAGAACTTGGGACGTACCCGGCCGTCCCAGTCATCGCGCTGCAGCTCTCCGACAATGTCAATGCGCCCGGCCTGTGTCAGTTCGTGCATGCGCGCACCCGCGCCGAAGAACACCGCCTGCACCGAGCGCTTGTCCGGTGTGACGATGCTAAAGATGAGATGGCGGCCATCGGCGCTCGTCTTTTCCCAGCGGGTTGCCACATCGCGGACGAGCAACTGCGGGTAGCGGTTCCCTGCGCCGAATGGTTCCAGCATGTCGAAGGCTTCAACCAGTTCGAGGTTCAGGTCGCTTAAACGGGCTTCGGCGTCGGGTTGCTGGACACGCCCTGGGATCAGGCCGCCAGACATTTCAAGGACAGTCTGGCAAAAGCGGCCGCGGAACGCGTCAAGATGCTCAGTCGGCAATGACAGCCCCGCCGCGTTGACATGCCCGCCGAAGCGGCCGAGGATGTCGGCATGCCGGTTGAGCGCGCCAACCAGGTCGATCGCACCGCCGGAGCGGCCGGAACCTCGCGTCAGCTCGTCGCCACGTTCGAGGACAATCGTCGGGCGTTGGTGCCGTTCGGCGAGGCGGCCAGCGACCACGCCAGCAATGCCGATGCTCCAACTTGGGTCTGCTTCAATAATCGCTGGAACCTGGTCAACCCCGCCTGCCGCTGCGATCCGTTGCTCGATTTCCTCGAGTATGCGGGTGGTCTCTGCCTGTCGCCGCTCGTTCAAGTCGTTCAAGCGCAAGGCGAGGCGACTAGCATCGTCGAGGTTATCTGCTAAAAGCAAGTCAAGCGCGAGTTGTGGGGAATCCATGCGGCCGGCGGCATTGAGGCGGGGAGCCAGCGCGAACCCAACTTCTCGTGCGCGTATCCGCGCTTGGTCAACCCGAGCGTGCCTGCACAGCGCAACGAACCCGGGCAGCTTCCACCGCCGAAGCTTGCTGATCCCACGGGTGACAAGCGTGCGGTTCTGGCCACGGAGATCAACGACATCGGCGACGGTGCCAAGCGCCACGTATGGGAGGTACATATCGGCATCGCCGGCGTCCAAGAGCGCGCGCACGAGTTGCCAAACAACGCCAACGGCTGCGGGATTCGGCATGGGAAAACGGCTTTCCGGCCGGCGCGGACTGACGAACGCGACTTCGGGGGGGAGTGCATCGCCGAGGTGGTGATGGTCGAGGACGATACACCGCATGCCACGTTGCAGGGCATGGCGCAGTTCAGCAGCGTTGGAGCTGCCGCAGTCGACCGCGATCAACAGCCCGACTCCTGCGCTGTGGAACCGGTCAATTGCGTCGACCGTCAGACCATAGACCTCCGAGAGTCGGTTGGGAATGGTGATGTGGACGTTGCCGCCGAGCCGTACCAGGACGCGATAGAGCATCGCACTCGATGTCAGGCCATCAACGTCATAATCTCCGAAAATGCCGATCGGCACGCCGGTGTCAATTGCACTGCGGATGAGTGCAGCCGCCCGCTCCAGGTCGGGGAGCAAACGTGGGTCGGCGAGGTCAACCTTCGCCGGGAAGAGAAATGCTTCGGCCTCTTCACGAGAATGTATGCCGCGCGCATGGAGAACTGCGCTGATGACCGGATGAGGTGTGAGGGTAAGCTGCTCCCTTGTGAGTCTGGGCGGTTCTCGCCAGATTACCGGGGCGCGCGCCGGGGAGACGGCATGGCCCTCGATGGTCACGTCGCAGCCTATTCCGTAGCGGGTTCGCGGTGGACGTGGATTGCGTTCGCGAGTTCGACGCTGAGAAAGTGTTCTGCATCTCCAATACGCACACGCAGTGGTCCATTGAACGGGATGCGATCCACAACCAGCACCGCAGCCTCCGGGTAGAACCCCATGCCTCCGAGGTAGCGGAGCTTTTCGGCGTCTGCATCAGAAACCCGGCAGACTGTCCCACGTTCCCCGATCTCCAGCGTGGAGAGTCGGTCATCCGACACTGTGTGGACGGCGCCACCGGCAGTCGGAATTGGGTCTCCATGGGGATCGACGCGTGGAAAGCCAAGCGCAGCGTCAATGCGCGCTTCGAACTCCTCGGAAATCGTATGCTCGAGACGTTCTGCTTCGTCGTGGACTTCGTCCCACGTATAGCCGAGCGCCTCGGCGAGATAGCTCTCCAGCAGGCGATGATGGCGCACGATCTCCAGCGCCGCCTTGCGTCCGGTTGCGGTCAACTCTACCGATCGGTAGCGTTCGTACCGGATCAATCGCAGGTCAGCAAGGCGCTTGAGCATACCAGTGACTGACGGCGCGGCAACCCCGAGTCGTTCTGCGATCAACTGGGTTGATGCAGGCAGACTATCTTCCTCAAGGCGATAGATCGTCTTGAGGTAATCCTCCATAGCCGCCGTAATCGTCGGCTCGGCGGGGGTGTCGTCAGACACGCTGTCGCGGTGTGCCTGGTGCGATGCTTCGATCGGGGTGCCTACTCGTGTGTGCTCCGGCATGCCAGGGTGGCGTCGGCTAGTTGGCGCCTACTTCGTCCGGTGCGCTACGTCCTGCATGCTGGCACTCATGCTGCCGTCATCCTCGCCGCTGAGATCGAGGATCCTCCATACATGCAAGGACTCGATCACCAGAATGGCTAAGGTTATCACGGATGAGACAACGCACCATTGACAGATCGCCTCCAGCACAAATAGCTCGACGTATGTCAGGTAGCAGTAGTAGAGGATGGCAGTGAAGACCAGGAGCCAGGAGAAGATCGTTGCGGTGTCGAACGAGAGCCATCTGAGGTTGCGCAGGCGCAGGAGGGATAAGGCCCCGACTGAGGCGAACATCAGCATGCCGAGGATGGCAATAGGGAAACCGGCGATCGTCGAGTACTCACTCTGCTGGACGGTTTCACAGCCGCCGGTCGTACACACCAGCGCGTCCTCGTTGTAGTGAACATAGGTGAGATAGCCGGCAACCGCAAATCCGGCGACGCTCAGCGCCAAGACGAGCACAACCAGCCGCTGCGTGTTGCGCCCCATGTGCATGCTCGGCCTACTGCCCGGCAAGTGCGGCGTCGATCAACTGCCGCAGGCTCGCTATTGATGCGCCGGAGACCTTTTGGTCGTCGTTGACAACAAAAGTCGGCGTTGAGGAGATGCCGGCAGTGCGACCTGCCTGTAACGATGCTGAAACTTCGGCAGCGACGGCCGGATCGCCCAGACAGCTGCTGTACTGCTCCATATCCAGCCCGGCGAGCTCCGCCATTTGTCGCAAGCGACTCTGCGAGAACGCTCCCTGGTTCTCCCCGCTGTGATTGAAATAGAGCAGGTCGTGGAACTCCCAGAACTTACCCTGGCGATCGGCACATACCGAGGCGATCGCTGCATCGACTGACTCCTGCCCGAGGAAGGTGTAGTCGCGGAACTCGAACTTCACTTTCCCGGTCGCAACATAGTCACGGATCAGCTGCGGTTTGCCATCTTCCCAAAAGAACGCACAGGCTGGGCACTGATAATCGCCCCATTCGACCACGGTGACCGGCGCATCGGGAGCGCCAAGAGTGCGCCCATTGCGCGGGATACTCGGGTCGAGCGCGGGTGCTGCCGCCACCGCTGGTAAGCCAGAATCGTCGGAGCGGTTGAACACGATCAGTGCGACGACGAGGATCAATGCCCCTGCTATGCCGCCCCCGATCAGCATCAGAATGCGCCGGCGCCGGGCACGTCGTTCGGCGATGACCCGTTGCGCACGGCGGCTGTCGGCACGGCCCTGCGGAGGTTGTTGCGCTTTTGTCTGTGCTTCGGGGTGCTGGCGCTGGGATGGCTGTTTTCCGCGACTTGAACGTCGTTTCTTATCGTTGCCTGACACGAACTTGCCTCAACCGCTCGTGCTCGGCTCCTCGCCTGAGCACCGCCGTAGCAGGCCCGCTGCCGCCTGCCACGATGAAAAAGCCTACCACGCTTGGTTTCGCCGTCACTTCCGGTGAAGTAACAATATAGTGACAGTTTCCGGAAGGGGCGTGCGGTTGCGATCGTGGGCGGCGGGTTGGTTGGGCGGGTTGGCGTACGCTGGCGGGATCGCGCTTGCGCGGTGGACGTGGAGCCTGGAGGTTGTCCGGTTGCGGGTAAGCCCACCAGGTTTGCCGCCTGAGTGGGATGGGATTCGTGTTGCTCACTTGAGTGATTTTCATGCAGGGGCGCGAGGCGTGCCGCTGCGCCTGCTCAGAAGCGCCCGCGCGGCAGCACTTTCGTTCGCGCCCGACATCATCGCGCTCACGGGCGATTTCTTCGACAATGGCGTGCCGGTGGATGTTGAGGGGTTGTGGGCTGGCTGGCCCGAAGACACCGTCGTGGTTGCTGTATTGGGGAACCATGACTTTCGCGGCGCCGCCGATGCGCCAGCTGGGATCGAGCGCGTACTCCGTGACGCAGGTGTGGTTGTGCTGCGCAATGCCGCGCTGGAGGTTCGGTTGCGTGGCAGGCGTGGCTGGATCGTTGGGGTGGATGACCCGTTCACGTTGCAGGCGGACGAAGTCGCCGCGTTTGCCGAGGCGCCGGAAGACGATGCCGTGCTGTTGTATCTCGCGCATTCCCCATCGATTGACGCGACCGTGCCGGTTGGACGTGCGTTCGTTGCGCTGAGTGGCCACACCCACGCGGGGCAGATTCGGTTACTGCCTTCTGGGCGCATACCGTTCGTACATGTGTTGCGGCGCTTGCGTGGGACGCCTCCGCGCCGCGACCCGCCAGTCTATCGAGGGGTCCATTGGCTGCGCGGCATGATTGTCATCATCTCTGAGGGGATAGGCGTGTCGCGCGTGCCGTTGCGGTTTCGTACCCGGCCACAAGTCGTTCTGATCGAGTTCGCCCACGACCAACGTTTAGATGTCCCGTGCGACGATCCGCGCAGGTACGTCACCCAGGTTGGGCGGGAGCGTGGATTGGCGGACGTCGTTCAGCGCTTCTTGGAAGCCGCTCATCGACCCACTGCGCGACATTGAGGAGCGCTTCAGTTGCGCCAGTTCCAGGTGCAATCAGCTGCAGTCCCCAGGGCAGCCCATCAATCAACCCAGCCGGAACGGAAATGGCGGGCAACCCGAGCAACGTCGCCGCGGCCTGCAGCGTTGTGTCACCGGTTGTCTCCGGGGTTGGGGCGGTCGATCCCGCCGTAGGCAGGAGCACGGCGTCGATATCGCGCCAGGTCGACACGGCCAGTGCGCGTATCTCGCTCCGGAGTGTCTGGGCGCGGATGTACCAGTGGGCAGGCACGACACTTCCAACTTCGACGAAGCTGCGGACCTTTGGGGCGTAGTCATCCGGCTGCGCCTGGAACAGCTCTCGGTGGACTGCCGCCGCTTCACAGCAGAAGATGACCTGTTGCGCAGCGAACATGTGCTGATAATCGACAACCTCCGGGGCCGCGAAAACGTCAGCGCCAGCGGCAGCGAGTGAGGCGACGACAACGTTGAATGCTGCGCGAACGCTGTCGTCCGCGTGGTGCAGTGCGGAATGCCAAACCCCGAAACGTAGGCGGCGTTCCAGCGGCGGTGCGGGGCGTTCAGGACCCGAAGGGTTTCTTGCTGCCAGGAAGCCCGCCCGCAGCACGCTCATTGACGCTGCGAGCAAACCAACGTGATCGAGCGAGTGGCTCAGCGGGAACATGCCAGCACGCGATACCCAGTTGAAACTTGGTTTCAAGCCATAGACGCCGCAATATGCTGCAGGTCGGAGGGTTGACCCCGTTGTCTGGCTGCCTACTGCAAGCTCGACGTGCCCGGCCGCGACTGCGGCTGCAGAACCGGAGCTCGACCCGCCCGGTGTGCGGCCCGTGTCCCACGGGTTGCGGGTCACCGGTGGGTCGCCGACGGCAAACTGGGTCGTGACTGTCTTCCCCAGGATCACTGCCCCGGCTGCGCGCAGCCGCGCGACGACGACGGCGTCGACTGTTGCGGGTGGTCGCGTGGCAAATGGTGCGAACCCGGCCACGGTCTGCATGCCAGCGACATCGAAGATGTCTTTGACGCCGACAGCCAATCCTCGCAACGGGAGGTTGGCCTGGTCACCCCGCGCATCTAATTCTGCGGCGGCATTAATGGCGTGTTCCATATCGATACGTGTCCAGGCACGCACCAGTGCCTCGCTGTCGTGCAGTGCAGCCTGAGCGCGCTTCAGCGCATCAGTTGCTAGCGTCATCGACATGGCTCTGGCGGGTTTCGCGTTGTTCGATCGCGCTTGGGTACACTGCCGGCGCCCACGTGGCAAGCAGATCGAGCATACGCGCTATGTGGATGGTCTGCTGCCAGTCTTCAACTGCACGCGGTTGCCCATAGGTGCGCATCAGTGCGTCGCGAAGCTGTGCAGCGTGCGTGGGTTCGAGCTGTGCCATCGTCTCACCGCATCGCTTGTGGTACGAGCCGCAGCGTGCCGGAAGGGGTCGAGAAGTTGGAGTAATCCTGCGAGTCGATCAACGGTTCGTCCGCTCCGGGAACGATCCTCTTGTAGCTGCCATCGGGCTGCAGCTGACGCGCACGGACGTTGTCGCGCAACTGAAACTTCAGCAGGTCGTCACGCAGAAATGCCATCAGGCGCGGATCTTCCACCGGGAAGAGTATTTCGACGCGGTAGTCCAGGTTGCGACGCATCAGGTCTGCGCTGCCGGCATAGAGACATTCCTTGCCGTCTCGTCCCCCGTGGGCGAAGTAGAAGACACGGGCATGCTCCAGGAACCGACCGACGATACTGATGACGCGAATGTTCTCACTTACACCTGGGACACCCGGCCGGAGGCAGCAGATGCCACGGACGATCAGGTCGATCTTCACGCCGGCCTGCGCCGCGCGGTAAAGCGCTTCGACCATGGAGTAGTCCGACAGGGAGTTCATCTTCATGATGATGCGTCCCTGCTCGCCAAACTCCATTTCGCGCTCGATCATCTCGGTGATGCGTTGCCGTAGATTGACTGGCGCCACCAGCAGCTTACGGTACTCGGTTTGGGCTGAATACCCAGTGAGGAAGTTGAAGACATCGGTAACATCGGCCGCGATGTCTTCATCGGCCGTCATGAGACCGATATCGGTGTAGATGCGTGCCGTCGCGACGTTGTAGTTGCCGGTACCCAGGTGCACGAAGCGCCGTAGCCCATCGGGTCCGCGTCTCACCGCCATCGCCACTTTGCAGTGTGTCTTCAGGCCCACCAACCCGTAGGCAACGTGAACGCCCGCCTTCTCCAAGGTTCGCGCCCAGTTGATGTTGCTTTCCTCGTCGAAACGCGCCTTCACCTCCACGAGAACGGCAACCTGGGTATCGTCGTCGCGTGCCTCGAGCAACGCGTCGACGATCGGGGAGTGCGAGCCGACGCGATAGAGGGTTTGCTTGATCGCAACGACATCCTCATCATGGGCTGCCTGGCGCACAAAATCGACGACTGGCGCGAACGAATCGTAGGGATGGTAGAGGAGTATGTCCTGGCGGGCGATCGCGTCGAGTATCGTCGATCCGTCGCGCAGCGCATCGGGTATGCGTGGCACCAGCGGCGGGTCCTTCAAGTCTGGCCGATCGACCGCAGCATAGATCTGGATCGCATCTCGCAATGAGACCGGGGGCGGCAAGATGTAGATCTCATCGTTGGCGACATCGAGCTTGTTGGCGAGCCACGTGCGCAGCTCCGCTGGCATATCTGGCTCTACGGTGAGCCGCACGACGAAGCCAAAGTGCCGTGCTTCGATCTCCTCTTCGACCATCTTGAGCAGGCTTTCGCTCTCCTGTTCCCGGAACTCGATATCAGCATCGCGTGTGATGCGGAACAGGTGGTGGCTCGTGACCTTCTTTCCGGGGAAGAGGAAGTGCAAGTTGTTGCCGATGATGTCTTCCTGCAGGACAAAGCGCCAGCGGCGACGCCCGTTATCTCTGTCGGATTCCGGGACCTGAACGAAACGCGGTAGAACCGAGGGGATCTTTACCCGAGCAATGTGCTGGCCGCGCTTGTCCTCGATGACCACGAGCAGGTTGATGCTGAGATTTGAAATGTGCGGGAACGGGTGCCCTGGGTCAACCGCCAACGGGGTGAGTACCGGGTAGACCTGTCGCACAAAATAGTCGGTAAGCGCGCGCCGGTCTCGCGCGGACAAGTCGTCATAATTCTCGATGTAAATGCCGTTCTGGCGCAGTTGCGGTACAAGCTCCTCATGCCAGCAGCGACGTTGTCGGGTGGACATATCGGAGACAAGCAGCTTGATGGCCGCGAGCTGCTCGGTGAAGCTCATGCCATCGCGGCCTGGCTCGCCGTCAGCAACGATGCGCCGGTCCTTCAACCCCGCTACTTGCACCATGAAGAATTCGTCGAGATTGGAAGAAAAGATACTCAGGAACTTCACCCGCTCGAGAAGGGGGTTGCGCTCATCCACACGCGGCGGTTGAACTCCAGCCAGCTCAACTGCCTATTGATGTAGAGCTCCGGCGCATGCAGTGGGTCTGGATGTCCACGTCGCACGCGGCGATCACCGGCGGAGGCGCGTTGTTTGGCTTTGATCACGTCATCCTCCGGCAGGATGGAAGGCGAATGCGGCGCCGCATGCGACGCGCAGAATACCTGCCCTACTTCCCTCTTCGG
>QEUZ01000146.1 GCA_003577355.1 Chloroflexota bacterium
GGTTCGATCGTGCCGACTGCCACAAAGCGTCCATCGGCCGTCTCATAGACGCCATACCAGGGAGCAGCGCCAGTGAGGATGGTCCCGGCGGGGCGCATCGGTTCGCCAGCGGCGCGGAGCGCCAGGATTGGCGCCAGGAGCGCAACCGAACCTTCCTGCATTGCAGCGTCGATCACGCAGCCCGTGCCGCTGCGCTCGCGCGCGAGCAACGCTGCCAGAATCGCCACAGCTGCGGGCAGGCCGCCGGCAGCCAAGTCGGCCACAATGGTGCCGGGGACGACGGGAGCACCGTCCGAAGCGCCGGTGAGACCGAGCAGCCCAGCCAGCGCAAGATAGTTGATGTCGTGCCCTGCGGCTGCGCGGTACGGTCCGTTTTGGCCGAATCCGCTGATCGAGCAATAGACCAACCGTGGGTATCTGCCCGTCAGTTCTTCAGCTCCCAGCCCGAGCCGAGCGGCCACCCCGGGGCGGAAGCCCTCGATCAGCACATCGGCCCGCGCGACCAGTTGCTGGGTCACCCGCTGCCCGTCGGGATGCTTCAGGTCGAGCGCAATGCGCCGGCACTCTCGGCGAGCGTACCTGCCGATGCGCTCCATGTAGGCGCCAACGGCGCCTGGCGCGCGCGCAGCGCGACCGCGTGGCGAGCCATCGTCCACGACAATGACATCCGCGCCGAGCTGCGCCAGGATCAATGCGCAATATGGCCCCGGCCCTTGCCATGAGAGGTCCAGGACCCGGTAGCCCTCCAGTGGTTGGTTCACTGTTCCTCCACGCGTCTTCATCAGCGCAAGCGGCGTGATCCCCTGCGAGGATACTGCCTCAGCAGGATGAGCGTCGTTGTGTCACGGTGTACTATCTGCAGCGGGCAAGCCGGACCATGCAAGGAGCAACCGATGACGGCAACTGAGCGAGAAATGCCGCGCGTATCCGCAGATCAGGCGCGCTGGGTCTGTCCGCCAGATGCATTTACCATGACACGGGTGGACGTGCCGGAGAACTTGCAGACGCGCGCGGTTACTGCCACCCGGTTCGCGCTGTCGTCCGGCTGTGGCTTCCACCTCGTTGCAGTCGGCCCGCCGTTTGCCGGGCGCGAGGCATTGATGCAGCGCCTGCTCGAGGAAGCCTCCGCCACCCGTGAGGTAACAGCCGATTGGTGCTATGTCTTCAACTTCGACTCGCCCAACGCTCCGCGCGCCATCGACCTTCCGCCAGGTAAGGCGCGCACGTTCCGGCAGGCCATTACTGAGCTGATCAGCGACCTGCGCGCCGAAGTGCCGCGAGCCTTTGAGGCAGCGCAGTACGAGAGCCAGCGCAATGCGATCATTGAGTCGTTCGGCCGGCAACGTGATGAGGCGTTCGGACAATTACGCCGCCGGGCCAGCGAGCTTGGATTTGCCTTGATGGAGACCCCTCAAGGGATCGCGATCACCCCGGTGCTTGGCGGCCAGCCGATATCGCCCGATGCCTACGCCGCGCTCGACCCGGTCATCCGCGCACGCTTCGAAGGTGGCCGCGCCGCGCTGAGTGAGGACCTCGAGAACACGTCGCGCGCCATCCGCGACCTGCAGCGCAGCGTGCGCGACCAGATCCGGGCGCTGGATGAATCGGTTGCAAAGGTCGTCGTCGAGCAGCGCGTGGCTGACGCGAGCCAGGCATGGGAGGCGTCGCCGAAGGTCGTTGCCTATCTGCAGGCGCTGCAGCGCGATGTCATCCAGAACATCGGGATGTTCCGTGGCGGCGACCCGGAGATGGTTGCCGCAGCCGGCCTGAACCCGTTAGCGGTGGAAGAGTTCTTCCGGCGCTATGGTGTGAACGTCGTGGTCGACCGCGATGGGCTCACTCACGCGCCTGTCGTCGTCGAGCCGAACCCGACTTACGCCAACCTGATTGGGTCGATCGAGCGCCGGGGGGTGTTCGGCACGCTGGTGACCGACTTTTCGATGATAAAGTCCGGCGCGTTGCTGCGCGCCAACGGCGGCTTCCTGCTGCTCGAGCTGCGCGATGTCTTGACCGCCCCGTTCGCCTGGGACGGGTTGAAGCATGCCCTGTTACAAGGAGAGGTGAAGATCGAAGACCCCGGCCAGGGCCTCGCCCTCATGGCAACTGCTTCCTTGGAACCGGAGCCGATTCCCCTCGAGCTCAACGTGGTCCTCTTGACCGAGGCGCAGGTGGCCTACATTGTTGCGGCGGCCGACCCGGATTTCGGCCGGTTGTTCAAGATCCGTGCCGAGTTCCAGGATTCGGTGGAACGCACACCGGAGCACATTCAGGACCTTGCCAGTTATCTGCTATCGGTGCCGTGTGACGGCTTGCCAAACCTCGATGCCAGCGGCGTCGCGCGTATCATCGAAGAAGCGGTGCGGCGGGTCAGCGACCAGCGCAGGTTGAGCGCGGAATTAGAGCCACTCGGCGATATCGCCCGCGAGGCGATGCAACTGGCGCACTTGCATGGGCGCCCGGTCACCGATGCTGAGACGGTACGTGAAGCGATCTCGGCGCGGATCGAACGCTCGCGCTACGTACCGGAGCGGCTACAGGCGATGATCGTGGATGACACGATCATGATTGCCACGACTGGCGAGGCCGTCGGCCAGATCAACGGACTGGAAGTGATGCTCTCGACAGGCGACCGTGGATTTGGGAAGCCGGTACGCATCACAGCGCGAGCCTTCGCTGGTACCAGCGGCGTGGTCAATATCGACCGCGAGGTGGAGCTGGGCGGCCCGATCCACAGCAAGAGCGTCCTGATCCTGAACGGCTATTTGGGGGGTAAGTACGGGCGGAAACAGCCGCTCTCGCTGTCGGCCAGTGTGGTCTTTGAACAGACCTATCAGCCGGTAGAGGGGGATAGCGCATCGCTGGCAGAATTGTTCACGATCCTCTCAGCACTATCCGGCCTCCCGCTGCGTCAGTCCTACGCCGTCACTGGCTCGATGAACCAGCATGGCGATGTTCAGGCGATTGGCGGCATCAACGAAAAGATTGAGGGGTTCTACGATATCTGTTTCGCTCGTGGCCTGACCGGTGACCAGGGGGTCGTCTTCCCTGCCGCGAACCTGCCGAATCTGATGTTGCGGGAGGATGTCGTCCAGGCGGTGGCAGATGGTCGCTTCAGCCTGTTCCCGGTCAGCACCGTGGATCAGGGTATCGAGCACTTCACCGGAGTGGCCGCCGGTAGCGCCGATGCGGATGGGAATTACCCGCCGGAGAGCGTGCATGGCCGGGTAGCGGCCCGCCTGGCCGAACTGGCAGCGGCGGCCCGCAAAGCCGAACATGGCCTCACCCATGCAACTGCGGAGTAGCCGCCTCAGGCCGGAGGCAGGTTCAGCAAGCGTTCGAGGTTGCGGCAGCGGATGTTCGCGGCGTCGTCCGGGCTGAGATCGAGCGCGTCGATCACCGCCGTCAACCCGTCCAGGTCGCCGATGGCGTGTGGGTGGTCGCTGGCCAATACGACACGCTCGGAGCCGGCAAACGCGATCGTGAGCGGGATGCCTGCCCGGCCGTAGGGTACGCTGTCGTAGTACATCCGCCGAAAATAGACGCTAGGGCGCTCCTGGAGCGAACCGGCGATTTCCGGGTAGACGTCGTAGCCGCGTTCGATCCGTTCGGCCAACATCGGCAATGTGCCGCCCAATTGGCTCATGATCAGCGTCAGGTTGGGGAAACGGTCGAGCAATCCGCTGAGGACGACCCGCGCCGCCGCAAGCGTGACCTCGAACGGAAAGCCAAGCAGCGGCACCAGCCGCAGATCCTCCATGTTGGAGCCGAGCAGGGCCGACGGAGCCGTCGGATGGATGAGCAGCGGGACGCCCAGGGCGTCGGCGGCTTCATAGACCGGCCAGAACAACGGGGCATCGAGCGGTGCGCCCCCCATGTTCGAGAAGAGCATGGCGCCCACCAACCCGAGTTCGGTCGTCGCCCGCTCCAGTTCGCGCGCGGCTTCCTCTGGCGCCTGCATCGGCAGCGTGGCGAAGGCGGCGAACCGCTGTGGGTGCGCCTGGGCGATCTCGGCGAAGGCGTCGTTGGTCAGCTGGGCCAGCTGGATACCCCGTGCCCGCTCTTCGAAATGGACCCCCGGCACAGTAAGCGAGAGCACCTGCAGCGCCACCCCCGCCGCGTCGATATCCGCCAGGCGCCGTTCGATGTCGTAGTGTGCCTGGGCAATGACACTGTAGTCGCCAGCGTAGTGGATCCGCCGCACGCCGTGCGCGTCGATGCTGACGCGGGCAGCGCTGGAATCGCGCGCGACTTCCTGCAGATAGGCTTCGGGGTAGAAATGGTTATGGACATCGATGACTCGCGCCGGCATGGCATCCCTCCTTGGTTCGAGCATAGGCTGATGGCTGCCACGGGGTCAAGATGACAAAACGGACACGTCTTCCCGCAGCAGCGGCTGGGCGTGTAGGATGACCGTCGCACGGAGGAGCAGCGCGAGACCTGGTCGTGGGGGTAGGTGGCCTTGCGGCGTTCCACGTTGATAGTGCTGGCATGTGCGCTTGGCGTGCAGGCGCTCTTGGGGGCAGGGGTCGGGGTGAGCATTGCTGCCTCCCCACGCCCTGCGGAACCGCCCGGCAACCTCTGGTTCGAACGCACCTGGGAGCGTACCGACCAGCCGGTCGCCGAGGGGGCGGTGGCGCGTACCTGGATGTGGGGGCCGCAGGCCTTCACCGGTATTGTCGGTGAACCCTACGATGAATCGCCGGGCGGCACGCGCACCGTGCAGTACTTCGACAAGAGCCGCATGGAGATTACCAGCGACCCGGATATCGAACCGGATAGCGTCTGGTACGTTACCAATGGCCTGCTGGTCCGCGAGCTGATCACTGGCCAGATGCAAGTCGGCGACAACCGCTTCGTCCAGCGTAGCCCCGCGGTGGTGAACGTCGCCGGCGACGCCGACGACCCACACGGCCCGACCTACGCGACCTTTGCTGCTCTGCTGGATGCACCCCCACTGGCGGATGGCGCACCGGTGATCCAACGCCTGAGCCGCGATGGGGTTGTGACGGTTGACCCCGACCTGGAAGCATACGGTGTAATCGGGCTGTACCACGTCCAGGTCGAGGGCATCAACCACGAAATCGCTTCCCCATTCTGGGAGTTCATGAACTCGTCCGGGCTGGTCTACCAGTACGGTGAATACACGCACGACGACCTGTTTATCAACCCGTTCTACGCCACCGGCTACCCGATTACTGAGGCCTATTGGGCTGATGTCAAGGTCGCTGGTGAACAGCGCGACGTGCTGATGCAATGCTTCGAACGGCGCTGCCTGACGTATACCCCCGGCAATTCCCCCGGGTTCGAGACGGAAGCCGGCAATGTTGGCCAGCATTACTACACCTGGCGCTACGCGCAGCCGGGCGGCGCTATCGTTATCAACGAAGTCCTCTACTGGCCCGCAGCGGGCGACGCGGCCTGGATCGAGCTGTACAACGCCTCTGATGGCCCGGTCGATCTCACCGGCTGGGTGGTGACCAATGCGGATACGTCACGCTCGGCGGTGTTGCCGGATTGGATCATGCCGAAGGGGACGTATTTGCGGGTTGTGTTCGGTGAGGGGCAGAACCCGGCGGCGTTCCGCGATGGGGCGAGCTGGTATACCGGTTCGGCGACGCGCTTCTTCACCGTGGGAGGCGATGGCGTTGGGCTGTTCCATGCCGAAGGCCCGGTCGGGGCGCCACCGCGCGGCAAGCCGGCTGTGGCCGACGCCAACACGATCGTTGACTTTGTCGCCTGGACGTATGCCACCTCCCCACCGGGTGGCACGGCTTACCGTGCCGCTGTTGATGCTGGGATCTGGCCGGCTGGCGGAGCGGTTGTTGCGCGCCCACGGCTGGGACCGGCGCGCGTGCATATTGTGGGCGAGGGGGAATCGATCGGTCGCGATGCGAACAACCGCGACACGAACACCCCAGAAGACTGGGGCGCCCTCGGCGGCGTTGATGCCTGGTGGACGACGCCGGGCGTAGCCAACCGCAGCGACGGCCCGTTCGACCCCTCCGACGATGATCTGCCCAACGGCTCCAGAAATGCCGAGTGGACGATCATGCTCTTCCTGGATGCGCGTGACCCGCGCCTGTTCCGTGACATGGTGGCCGAGCTGAACCGGATAGAGGAAGTCGGTTCCGGGCCTGAGTTCAACATCGTTGCCCAAATGGTCTGGCAGGATGGCGCTGAGCTTGCCGGCGCCCGCTGGTTTCTGGAAGGCGATGCCAGCCGTGGCCGGTTGCGGTCGCCAATGGACCTGCTTGCAGCGAACCGCGACCGTTTGGACCCTGGCGACCCGGCCTCCTTGTCGGCGTTCATCAGTTGGGCGAGAGCCGAGTACCCAGCCAAGCGCTATGCGCTGGTGCTCGGTGGGCATGGTCGTGGCTGGAAGGGGCTCTTCACCGTCGGGCCGCGCGATGATTTCTTGACGATGTCGGAACTGGAAGATAGCTTGGCAGGCCTGGGCCAACCCTTCGATACGGTGTTTCTGGACGCGCCGCTGATGGCCAGCGTTGAAGTTGCAACACAGTTGGCGTCACGCGCGGAGATGCTAGTTGCCAGCCAGGAAATCGTCTGGGGAGCCTTCCCCTGGCACACATTCTTGCGCGACCTGGAAGATGATGCGGGCCTGAGGGCTGGCGAGTTCGCCGATTCCCTCGCGAGGGCGCAGGCAGAGCTGTACCAGCGCTGGGGGTTTGCCGGGTTCACGATTGCCTCAATCGACCTGGCAACGCTGCAAACCAAGCTATTGCCGGCGCTCAACACGTTCGCCACTGCGCTGAGCGCCGATATCGACGATGTCCGTAAGGAGAACATCCGCTCCGATAACCTGCAACTGCGCATCAAGCACAGCGTGCAAGAGGCCGCCGAGGACTACGCCGATACGAATTTCAAGGACCTCGGCGATGTCGCCGACCGCGTGCGTGACCTTCCCGCCTCAGCGGCGCTCGCGGCTGATGCTCTGCTTGACCTGCTCCGGGCTGACGGCGACGTGGTGCGTTTCGCCGCTTCCGGTATCGATCACCCGGCGTCACACGGGCTGTCGATCTATTGGCCGCACGATCAAGACATCGACGACCCGACAAACAAACCACCTGGCCCGTCAGGGCAGCGGGTTGCACCACCGTTTGACGACCCGCTGTTTGACCCAGCGACGAGTGATACCCATCTCTACGCCCGCGATGCGCAGATACTGATCCCCTCACTGCGCGGCGTCGAGCATCCAATGCGCGTTGACCCTCGCTTCCGCTTCCCGGACCGCACGCTGTGGGACGAGTTCCTTTACCGCTACTACAAGCCGGTGGCCGACGCCTGCATTGTTTTCGGCAGCAGTTGTGTGTCGCAGCTCGATGTGCCGGTTGGAACGGTGTTGGAGTTGAGCGCCCTCGGTTCCTCCGACAGCGATGGGCCGGAGGGGCCGTCGAACGACGAGCCAGCGCACACGACAACGGGCAGCAAGCACTACTACTGGGACCTGGACGCCGAAGTCGACCACCCTGGTGGGACCCCGCACTATGCGGAGCATGTCCTCTATGGCGACTGCGAGGACGAAGACTGCGACCGCGACGAGATTGACGAGCCGGATGACGATCTCGATGCCGTCGGGCCACAGGCGCAGTTCACGTGTGCCGTTTCCGGTGAGTACACCATCAGGCTGATCGTCTGGGACGAGCATCATGACTTGCCGCGCCATTTGAGCGAGGACACGCACCACAACAGCGGCCGTCATTGGCTGCATTTCAACGTCGATGACGATACGGTTGTTGTGCGCTGCTACGCTGACGCCCGCAAGATCAGCGAGCCGAGTGTCGTGATGCCCGGCGACGTGTTCACCTACACGATCACGCTGCCTGGTTCACCGAGAGTTAGTTCCCCGGCTGAAGGATACATTCATGACCCGTTGCCGGACATAATCGAGCTGGCCGGCGACGGCGACATCACCTGCGGCGGCGGGTCCTACAACGAATGCGGCTACAACGCTGACTCGCGTACCGTCTTCTGGTTCGGTGAGCTTGCGGGCGGCGACCTGGTTACGCTCAGTTTCACGGTGCGGTTGGTGGATAGCGACGCGTACCCCACAGACGTCGTCAACTGCGCAGAAACCGACGATGGGGTCGACAATTGCAGAGTGTGTGTGCGTACTCAGATCGAGAACCCGGTCGGCGCGCGACCGCCTCTCCAGGCGTTCCCAGAAGGGCAGACATACGCTATCCTGTCGCCAAAGTCCTTCATGTTCCAACAGATCTCCTGATGTTTAGCCGCCTGGTGTAAGCATTCCGACACTTCGCTGTCAGAACAATACGAAGACGTTTCGCCACGACAGGAGGTCACTATGTCCCCTGCTACCCGTGCAGTGCGGAGGACTGCTCGCGCTCCGCTGCTGCTGCTGACGTTGCTTCTGGTTGTCTCGCCAACGCTTGGCTGGCAAGCGGCCGGTGCGTTGCGCCCAGCTCCGCGGGAACTGCCCGGCACGCCGGCCTTCCAACGCGTATGGGAGCGTACCGATCAACCTGTTGCTTCCGGGGCGACCTCCCGCACCTGGATGTGG
Source organism: Chloroflexota bacterium (assembly GCA_003577355.1). Taxonomy (GTDB): domain Bacteria; phylum Chloroflexota; class Chloroflexia; order Thermomicrobiales; family CFX8; genus CFX8. The sequence goes on from QEUZ01000146.1 coordinate 8,540, forward strand.
GGGCCGGACGCGTTTACCGGCGTCCTGCAGGAGGAGTACGCCGAATCACCCGGCGGGGTACGCCAGGTGCAGTATTTCGATAAGTCGCGCATGGAGGTTACCCACCCGGACGCTGTGGATGACGGCCTCTGGTATGTCACGAATGGCCTGCTGGTGGTCGAGCTGATTTCGGGCTGGATGCAGGTTGGCGACGATGCCTTCATCAAACGCTCGCCAGCGCAGGTGAATGTCGCGGGCGATGCGGATGATCCTCTCGGCCCAACCTATGCCACGTTCGCCTTGCTCCTGGACGATCCGGCCCGTGAGCATGGCGCGACGATTTACGAGCGTGTGAGCCGCGATGGTGTGGTCACCGAAGACCCCAGCCTGGCGGTGCACAACATCCAGACAGCACACCTAGTCGAGGTGCCCGGCATCAGCCATCAGGTGGCTGCCCCGTTCTGGACGTTTATGAACTCGAGCGGGGTGGTCTATCAGGATGGCGCGTACGTTGAGGATGCGCTGTTCATCAACCCGTTCTATGCCACGGGCTACCCGATCACCGAAGCCTACTGGGCCAGTGTCAAAGTGGCTGGGACCTATCGCGATGTGCTGATGCAGTGTTTCGAGCGGCGTTGCCTCACCTACACCCCCGGCAACCCGCCAGGCTTCCTGACAGAAGCGGGCAACGTCGGCCAGCACTACCACACCTGGCGCTATGCTCAGCCGGCGGACGACCTGCTGATCAACGAGGTGAACTACTACCCAGCTGCAGCGTCGGATATCCCGGCCTACATCGAGCTGTTCAACCCGACCGACGTGGCCCGTGACCTGAGCGGCGCGGTGCTGACCAACGGCGACGGCACGAATAGCATCGACCTGCCGGCCTGGGTGCTGCCTTCAGGCGCCTACCTGACAGTCTATCTGGGCAACGGCACGCCGGATGCCGACCTGAGCGATGGTTCTGGTGCGTACTTCTTCGATCCCGGCTCCGACCCCTTCTTCTCAATCGAGGACGATGCAGTCGCGCTCTACCGCAATACGCCGGACAACGACACGCTGATCGACTACGTCGCCTGGAGCGCGACCGGCTCGCCGCCTAGCGGGCAGGCTTATGACCACGCGGTGGCGCTCGGCATCTGGCCGGTTGATGCGTACTACGACGCGGCTAACGGCCCAATCGACGCCGAGGCCGACCAATGGTCCTTACGGCTCGCGGTGTTGCCGGGTGAGAGCATCGGGCGCAATGCTTTCGGCAGCGACACCAACGCGCCGAGCGACTTCGCGCCATACGGTGGC
>QEUZ01000147.1 GCA_003577355.1 Chloroflexota bacterium
CACTCGAACGTCACCTATGTGCGCCAGGCGGGGGTACCGGCCGACAAAAACGCTGCGGAGCGCAGCGTGCGGCATGCGGTGAACAGTCGCAAGGCATGTCCTGAACGAAGTGAACGGATCAGCGGCGGGACGCGTTCGGAAACTGGGACGCAGAAGCGGACCACGCTGGCGACGTTGTTCGGTACCTGGCGGCTACAGGGACGTGAGCCGTACGCCGCGTGCCATGCCCTCCTCACTTCCCCTCAACCCTGAACACCTACCTGTCAGGTCGCGCGGCGCGGGGGACGTGCGCGGTGGCGGAAGATGCGCCACGCCGACACGTTCAGGATGACGCCCAGGATGAACTTCAGAACTGCTGCCGAGACAATGTTGACCAGCAGCCCCCCGATGACCGCGCCGATGACCGAGCCGACCCCCATCGGCGCGATGGTCTGGGTCAGGTCTTCGCGCTGCGCGAAGGCGCCCCGGCGGGCGTGGCGGAGGACGCCGACGGTGACGGTCGGCAGGCTGATCAGCAGGCTGGCCGTGCCGGCGGTTTTCACATCGGCGCCAAAGGCGAAGATCATGGTTGGGATAATCAGCTCACCACCGGCTACGCCGAGCAGGCTGCTGACCAGCCCGATCGCTAGCCCGAAGGCGAAGCCCGCGCTGAGCCGCACCGGCAGCCCATCCGGTATCAGCCCATCGATATCGCTGGGGAGAAACGCTTCGACGATCAGGGCAGTCCCGATCGTCACCAGCAAGATGAGGATGATCCGTTCCAGGCGTTCGTTGGAGAGGTGACCGATCAACGCGGTCCCATAGAACGCGGCGATCACCGCACCGGCAATCATCGCGAAAATGATGGAGGCGAATGGCCGCACTGGGTCCAGCGAGAGCGTGCGCGAGCGGATCGCCAGTGACCCGGCGAGTGTGACCAGGCTGATCGCGAGGTTGAGCGCAACGGCGGTGCGCGCCCGGTACCCCAGTGGGCCAACCAGCACTGGCAACCGAAACTCCGCGCCGCCAAGCCCGATCAGCCCACCCAGTGTGCCAATCGGGACGCCGAAGAGGAAGGCGCGCTGCGCGGAGCGTCTGGGGGCTGGGAGGGGTTCAGCCATCCGGTTCTTCCTTACCCGTCACCTGAGCGTGTGCATGAGGTTGGCCTCATGCTGGCCCTATTAGCAGCAGCACTCACCGCGCAGCCATCACATGGATGTCTTCTGGCGGTATCGAGAGCCGCACCGCAAGCCCGACTGCCAGCGCGGTGCGTTGTGCGGCGACCGGCGACAGGCTCACTTCCAGCGTGGTCCCGTTGACATCGACGTAGGCCACGGTGCGTGTGCCGTAGTCGAGCAGTTCGGTTAACGTGCCGGTCAGGCTCAGGTCGCGCGACAGGCGCTCCGCTGGGCGGCCCTCCTGCACAATGCGGATCACCTCCGGGCGGATGACGACATCGACTGGCCCAGCCGGGAGCTGCAGGCAGTGCGGGGAGCGCCACTCGCCGATTGCCGTGCGGATGTGGCAGGCGTCCGACTGGTGCACCAGCTCCCCCGGCAGGATGTTGCGCGCCTGGACCAGCTCGGCCACGGCGCGGTCGCGCGGTTGCCCGAGCACCTCGCGCGCGGGGGCGATTTGCCGCACCCTGCCGCCGACGACGGCCACCAGCCGATCGGCCAGCACGGACGCTTCCTCGAGGTCGTGGGTGACGAAGATCGCGGGGATACCCAGGCGCTTGCGCAAGGCCAGGAACTCGCGCCGTAGCTCAACGCGGATGGGGGCGTCGAGCGCGGCGAACGGCTCGTCGAGCAGCAGCGCATCCGGCTCGGTTGCCAGCGCGCGCGCCAGCGCCACGCGTTGTTGCTGGCCGCCGGAGAGTTCCCGGGGACGACGCTGCTCCATCCCGGTGAGGCGCACCATGCGCAGCAGTTCGGTGACGCGGCGCTCCCGCTCGGCACGCGGCAGGTGGTGGATGCCGTAGCCAATGTTCTCGGCCACATTGAGGTGCGGGAACAGTGCGTAGTTCTGAAAGACGTAGCCGATCCGGCGCTGGCGTGTCTTCAGGTTGATGCCGGCGGCCGTGTCGAAGACCGGCCTTCCGGCCAGCTCGATCGAACCGGAATCCGGCGCCATCAAACCCGCGATCATTTGCAGCGTCAGGCTCTTGCCAGAGCCGGACGGGCCGAAGAGCACGATCACTTCGTCATCGGCCTCGAACGCGATGTTCAGGGTGAAGGGGCCGAGCGTCTTGGCGATATCGAGCCGTAACATCGACTTACCAGCGCGTTCCGGATGCGATCCGGCCAATGAGCACCAGCGCGGCGACCGCCATGACGCTCAGGATGATGACCAGCGCGTTTGCCAGCTGGGTGTTGCCAGCCTGGACCGCGTCGTAGATCGCGATCGGCAGGGTCTGGGTGCGACCGGGGATGTTGCCGGCCACCATGAGGGTCGCCCCGAACTCGCCGATTGCCCGCGCGAACCCGAGCACCGTCCCGGCGACGAGCCCGCGCCAGGCAAGCGGTGCGGTGATGGTGAAGAAGATCGCCAGCTCCGAGCGGCCGAGCGTCCGGGCGGCGGCTTCCAGGTTCTGGTCGATCGCTTCAAACGACGACTGCGCCGAGCGGCAAACCAGCGGGATCGCGACGATCGTTGCCGTCAGCACGGCCGCCTTCCAGGTGAAGATCAGGTTGATGCCCAGGTCCTGCTCGATGAAGCGGCCGAGTGGGCTGCGTCGCCCGACGCTGCGCAGCACGTAGTAGCCGAGCACCGTCGGGGGCAGGACGATCGGCAACAGGATCACTGCCTCGAGCAGCCGTTTGCCGGGGAATGTGCGCCGGGCAAGGAACCAACCCAGCGGGATGCCCAGGAGCACAGCCGCGATCGTCGCCAGGCTCGAGACCTGCAGCGAAAGGACAACTGGAAACCAGTCGATCTCGTCGAAGATGGGTCACACCTTTCCGCTAGATGCTAGTGGTTCGGGGACTGGAACCCGTACTTCGCCAGGATCGCCTGCCCTTCGTCGCTGATGACATAGGCAACGAAAGCGCGGGCTGCCTGCTCGTGCGGGGTGCCGGTCACGACCCCCATCGCCTGCAAGAGCGGATTGTGCAACGCGTCGTCGATGAGTGTGTAGGTGATCTCCGGCACTTCAGCAATCGACAGCGCGACGATGCCGGCTTCGGCATTGCCGGTCTGGATGAACTGCAGCGTCTGGCGGATGTTCTCACCGAAGACGAGCTTGGGCTGGATCTCGTCCCAGATGCCGGCGCTGATGAGCGCCTCCTTGGCGGCGAGGCCGTAGGGCGCGTGATCGGGGTTGGCAATCGCGACCTTCTCGATTGCCGGGTCGAGCAGGTCTTCCAGCGTTTGCGGGTTGACCCCGGCCTCCTTGTTGCCGGCCACGACGATGCGGCCGACGGCGTAGAGCTCCTTGGAATCGGCGATGATGCGTCCCTTCTCGACGAGCCCATCAACAAAGGAGACGTTCGCAGCGGCGAAGACATCGAACGGCGCGCCTTCTTCAATCTGCGTTGCCAGGTTCCCGGTAGACCCGAACGAGAAGATGACCTTCTGCCCGGTGTTCTCCTCAAAGATCGCCCCGATTTCCACGAAGGCGAACTGGAGGTCGGCAGCAGCGGCGACGGTGAGGTCGCCCGCAGGAGGTATGCCGTTGGCGGTCGGGTTCGCTGAGGAGGTGGCGCCGTCGTTGCCGCCACAGGCGCTCAACACCGGAGCCAAGCCGACCAGGATCACGACCCAACCCCACTGGAGACCTGCGCGGCGTCGCATTGATTCGGTATCCCTCTCTCACGAGCATACCGTCGTGCTTGAATAGTACTGACTATGAGTATTCAGTGCTTATACTCCAGCGCTACGTTCGCGTCAATTGTTCGGCACGAAGATGTTGGGGAGCCAGCCTCGTTGTGGGCAGATGGCGCAATCGCCGCGTTTGTCCAGCGGCGCGACACGGCAGAACGTCTGCGAGGATAGCGGGCGTGGTTCGTCTTCCTGAGCGCAAGGTGCATACGTACGGGGGGTAACCCTCACCCCTGGCCCCTCTCCCGTCGCCACGGGAGAGGGGAGCGATGTGCGGTGAAGCTCTTGTGGTCGACGGCTCAGGATGACAGGCGGTGGCGGTTATCCTGACGACATCGCTGTGGTCGCAACTTAGCCTGGCAGCGTATCCACCGGGCGCTTGAAGACCCAGATCTCCTCGGAGGTCATGCCCTTGTAATTGACGAGGCTCTGACGCGGGTAGACGCTGACCAGCTCCCAACCCTGCGCTCCGGCATCGGCCAGAGTGGCCAGCATCGCATCACCGCTAATGTTCCAGGCGCCGCCATCGGTCGCGAAGTTACGCGAACGGGTCACGACCCAGTATTCCCAGTGCATTTCCCCCTCCTTTAGGTGACAGGTAACAGGCAACAGGTGACAGTGGTTTTTTGGGAGATTGGAGGGGTGACCACTCGTGACCCCACTAAACCCAACCAAGCCCCTGTCACCTGTCACCTGTTGCCTGTTGCCTGTTACCTGTCAACTACAACAGCGGCAAGACCTCGTTGATCACTCGTTCCAACTGGCCGAACTGGTCCCAGGCGGTGATGCGCACGGTGACTTCGTCGAAGCCCATCTCTTCGTAGGCCTTCAGGTGGGCGGCGCACTCTTCCGGCGTGCCGGCGGCGACCCAGGTTTCGACCATGCGTTCTGGGGTATCCCAGGAGTAGTAGATGTCGAGGAAGCGCTTCGATTCCTCACGCGCGGCCTGCTTGTCCGGGTTGATGTTGATGTTGTGGTAGAGGTGGGTTTCGATGCTGTTGGGGTCGCGGCCCGCTTCTTCCGCCTTCTGGCGGATATCGGCGATGCGCCAGCGCACGTCATCCGGCTCGGAGAGCGAGGTCTGCCAGCCATCGGCGTGGCGGGCGACGCGCCGGTGGGTGCGTTCGATCACTGCGCGGTCGCCGAGGGCGTTGTTGGCGATCCAGATCGGCGGGCGCGGCTTGGCGGCCGGTTTCGGCTCGATCGTGATGTTCTCACACTGGTAGTGCTTGCCGGAGAAGGTGACGTTCTCTTCCGTCCAGAGCAGCTTCAGCAGGGTGATCCACTCGGTGAGCCGGCCAACCCGCGCGGCGTTGTCCACACCATAGAGCGCGTCCTCCAGCCGCCCGCCAGCCTGCGGCACGATGCCGGTGCAGGCCACGAGGACGGTGCGTCCCTCGGCCAGCAGGTCGAGGCTGGCCCACTGGTAGGCCAGTAGCACCGGGTCGCGCAGCGGGAAGCTGGCCATGCAGGCCGGGCCGAGGCGCACCGTCTTCGTGCGGGCGGCGACGCCGGCCAAGAGCGCGACCGATTCCATACGCGGCTTGCCCAGCAGGCTATCGCCAACCCAGACGGAGGCGAACTTGCCGGACTGGTCGGCCACCTCCGCCATCTGCAACATCTCGGCGGCGGTGGTTACCCCAAACAACACCCCACGGTTCGGCAGGGTCAACCCGATCTTCACCTGTCATCCTCCCTTGCGCCAACGCTGCGCTCCAGCAGCGGCAGGGTAGGGCAGGGGGCAGGAACGGTCAACGCCGCGGGGTGTGCGTGGCTACGACTGCTCGCTGCGCGGTTCCTGGATGACGATCACGTAGCCGTCCGGATCGCGCAGCAGGAACGAGCGGCCGCCCCATGGGGATTCGCGCAGCGGCGCGAGGATCTCGACCCGCGCCCGGCGCAGGGCGTCGTAGCGTTCTTCAATGCGCGAGTCGGCCAGGGTCATCACTGGGCCAGATTTTGGGAGCTGCAGAGGGTTCGAACTGTTGGGCTGTTCCAGCAGGTGCACAAAGAACGCGCCGAGCTGCAACAGGGCAGTGCGATGGCCGAGCCAATCGGCGGTGGTCAGGCGCTGGAAGTCGAGGGTATCGACATAGAAGGCGGTGGCGCGGTCGAGGTCGGCGACATCCAGCACCAGGCGGTCAAAAATCAGCACGCGGTCCCCATCCTTCCCCGTAGGACGCCACGCCGGGACTGCCTCAGCCCCTGGGTGGAGGCCCCCTGTCCGGCGGTACAGGTGACTCGCTGTCCACGCGGGGGCGGGGAAACTGTCCCGAGGGCGTATGACGCCGCCGGGCGTCGCCACTAGTATATGTCCAACGCCGGTGAAAGCCGGTAGCGGTCGGAAGCAAAGCGCGGGAGCGCGAGGCCATCCGGGCGGCGCAAGCAGCCCAGACGCACTCCCAGAGCAGCACCGGCCGAGCGGGGCGACTCCCACACCCCGCGAACCCCAACCCCCCTCCACCGGGCTTCGGCCCGACACCTCGCCCAACAGGCCTGGCTCCGCCCCTGCACAAACCGGAGTCAGGCCGAAGCCTCTTTCTCCAACGTGCAGCCGGTCCTTCCCGTTCAGCGTGCGATCATAGTGACTACCAGGCAATGATCGTTGCACGGACGGGAGTACTGTATGCCCCTGACCTCCGACCAACTCTTGCTGATCTGGGCGCAATCCCCGCGTGGCAGCACCGGCTCCACACTGTACCACCCGTTGCTCTGCCATATGCTCGATGTGGCAATGGTCGCGCAGGCGCTGTGGGCGCAGGTGCTGACCCCCTATGTGCAGGCACGCATCGCCCGTGGCCTCGGCCTGCCGGAAGACGCCGCCAGCCGCTGGGTCGCCTACCTCGCCGGGCTACACGACATCGGCAAGGCAGCGCCCGTCTTTCAACAAAAGGACCCGTCCTGCCGGGAGCGGCTGGGCGCAGCCGGCCTCACCTGGCAGCCGTACCCCGACGACCCCGGCCACGGCGCGATCAGCACCCACGCCCTGCGCACGCTGCTCCCAGAGGAGTTCGGTATAGCGCGACCAGTGGCGAACGCGCTCGCGACGGCGGTCGGCGGGCACCACGGCCGTTTCCCAGAAGCTCGGCTGGTGAACGACGTGGCAGGCCCACTGAAGGCGGGGGATGCACCGTGGGCTGATGCACGCCTCCAACTGGCGTCAACGCTCGCGGAACTGCTGGGCGTGCCGCGGACGCACCCGCCAGCGCGGGTCGACCACGGCACGGCAATGGTGCTGGCCGGGCTCGTCTCAGTCGCCGACTGGATCGGGTCCGACGAGCGCTACTTCCCATACGCGCGCGCCGAGGCGCTGGACCTGCCCACGTACACGGCCCAGGCGCTGGCCCGCGCTCAGACGGCGCTCGACGCGCTGCACTGGACCGGATGGACCCCGGCCAGTGCGGTATTGACCTTCACAGACCTGTTCCCGGATCTGCCGCCGCGCCCGGTCCAGATCCGTGTCGGTGAGATCCCCGGCGTTGATGCCGGGCCGGGCATCGTCATCATGGAATTGCCAATGGGCGAGGGCAAGACGGAAGCGGCCTTCGCGCTGGCGGACCGCTGGGGCACGGCGCTGGGTCAGCGTGGCGCATACGTTGCCATGCCGACGATGGCAACCAGCAACCAGATGTTCACCCGCCTGCGCGCGTTCCTCGAACGGCGCTACCCGGATTGCACCCTCAACCTGCAGCTGCTGCACAGCCATGCCGCGATCGCGCCGGAACTGGAGTCGCTGCGGCAGGCCGATGAGCCGCTGCTGGAGCCGGACAACGTCCACGGCGACGACGAGCGTGGCCGGCCAGCCGAGGTCATCGCGGCGGCCTGGTTCACCCGGCGCAAGCGCGGGCTGCTGGCCCCCTTCGGCGTCGGCACGGTCGACCAGTCGCTGCTGGCGGCGCTGCAGACCCGGCATGTCTTCGTGCGGCTGTTCGGCCTGGCCGGCAAGACGATCGTCTTCGACGAGGTGCACGCCTACGACACCTATATGACAACCCTCTTCGGGCGGCTGCTGGAGTGGCTGGGCGCGGTTGGCTCGTCGGTGGTGATCCTCTCGGCCACGCTACCGCTCGCCCGGCGCGACGAACTCCTGCGCAGCTACGCCAAAGGGGCGGGCATCAGCCTGGATGGAGTGCCGGCAGCGCCCTACCCGCGGCTCACCTGGCTCACGCCGGAGGGAGCGGACGCGGTGCATGTCGAGACATCCGCTCAGGCGCGCCGGACGCTGCATCTGGAATGGGTGGAGGGGGAGCGTGCCGCGCTGGGCGCTCGGTTGCAGGTAGCGCTGGCCCAGGGCGGCTGCGCTGCCGTGATCTGCAACACCGTAGGCCGGGCGCAGGCGACCTATCTGGCGCTCAAGCCGTTCTTTGCCGAACACGAGCTCTCGCTACTGCACGCCCGCTTCCCATTCGAAGACCGCCACCGGCTGGAGACTGCGGCGCTGGCCCAATTCGGCAAGCCAGGGGGCGAGCAGCCCAGCGCGCGACCGCAGCGCGCCGTGCTGGTCGCGACCCAGGTCATCGAGCAGTCGCTCGACCTCGACTTCGACCTGATGGTCAGCGACCTCGCGCCGGCCGACCTGGTGCTGCAGCGCTCCGGCCGGCTCTGGCGCCACCTGCGCGACCGCCCGCCCGGCTTCACCAAGCCGACGCTCTGGGTCGTCCAACCGGAGGCGGTCGAGGAGGGGGCGCCGCGCTTCGACCGGGGGAGCGAGTACGTCTACGCGCCGCACGTGCTGCTGCGCTCGTGGCTCGCGCTCCAGCAGCGGGCGACGCTCGCCATCCCTGAGGAGGTCGAAGCGTTGATCGAGTGGGTCTACGGTGAACGCGCCGTGCCGGAGGAGGCCAGCGAACGGCTGCGCGCGCGCTGGGAGGAGACGCTGGCAACGCTGCAGGGAGATGAGGAGCAGGAACGTCACGAAGCACAGAACCGGTACTTAAAGCCGCCCTCGCCGAAGCTCACGCTGGCCCAGATTGCACCCGACCTGCGCGAAGAGGAATCGCCGGAGCTGCACAAGGCCCACCAGGCGCTGACCCGGCTCGCGCCACCGAGCGTCCCGGTGGTCTGTTTATGGAAGGAGGATGCGCGCATCTCGCTCGACCGGGCAGGGACGCAGCCGGTCGACCTCAGCCGCGAGCCGGACCTCGCAACCGCCAAGCTGCTGCTGGCGCGCTCGGTGGGCATCGCCGACCGGCGCGTCGTGCACACGCTCCTGGATTCAGAGACCCCACCCGGCTGGCAGCGTTCGACGCTGCTGCAACACGCGCGCTGCCTGTTCTTCACGCCCGACGGTATCGCGCGGGTGGGCAACGCGCAGATCCGGCTCGACCCGGAGCTGGGGATCATCGTGGAAGACGCTCTCAGTGGAACCGGAAAGGAGGAACAGGTATGAGCCGGCAGCCACCACAGTTCAACCTGGTCGACGAGCCGTGGATACCCTGTGTCATGCCAGATGGCACGGCCCACGAGCTCAGCCTGCGCGAGACGCTGGCGCGGGCGGCGGAGATCCGCGAGCTCAGCGACCCTTCGCCAGCGGTCACCGTCGCGCTGCACCGGCTGTTGCTGGCGGTCCTGCACCGCAGCCTGCAGGGGCCGGACAGCGCCGAGGCATGGCACGCCATCTGGACAGGCGGCGCATTCGACATGCAGCAGGTGGGCGGCTACCTGGACGCCTGGCGCCACCGCTTCGACCTGTTCGACGCCGAGCACCCGTTCTATCAGGATCACAGTCTGGACATCGCAAGTGCAAAGCCGATCGCGCGGATGGTGTTCGGGTTGACACTCGGCAACTATGTCACCCTGTTCGACCACACGACGAAAGTCCAGTCGGCTGCTCTATCACCAGCGCAAGCCGCACGACAGTTGATCGCGTTCCACATCTTTACGCTCGGCGGCAAGGTCGGGTTGACGGGCGGCGACTCAGCGAGCGGCGGGCCGCTTGCGACGGCGGCCGTTACAGTCGTCAATGGTGACAACCTGTTTCAGACGCTGATGCTCAACTTGCATCAGTATCT
>QEUZ01000148.1 GCA_003577355.1 Chloroflexota bacterium
CATACCCTTGGCGCTGGAGGTTGAATGCCAACAGGTCGGCCAAGGTCTGTTCGTCTTCAACGACGAGAATGTGTGCTGTACCCACAGTGAGCCAATCGATATCTGCATACCCGATCCATTGTACCGATCAGCAGCGTACGCACCGGGTCCGAGTGGGTATGCTATTGTTCGGGTACGAACCGCACATGGCGTCGCTAGTGAACGCGAGAGATCGCTCGGGAAGAGGCGTCCACGGTGCGTCGAGGAGTTGCCGCGCTGGGGCTGTGTTCTTGGGACCGATTCATCGTCACCGACTACTACCCGGGTCCGGGTGAATACGCCATTGTCCAGCACCAGTTCCAGCAGGCAGGGGGCACTACCGCTAACACATGCGCTGCGCTGGCCAAGCTTGAAGTGCCGGTGTTGTTCGCCTCAACGGTCGGCGACGACGACGAAGGCAGGCTTCTCGTTGCATCGCTGGCCAATGCTGGGTGCGACACGCGCCACATCGTCTCCCGACCAAACACGCCGACGGATTCTGGGATCATCGTTGTTTCCGGTGCCGTAGGGAACCGTGACCGCACGATCTTCTGGATCCAGGGCGCCAAGCCAGAGATAGGCGACTACTTGCCAGTCCACGAACTGCTAGACCACGAGTGGCTCCTCCTCGACGTGAGCGACCATCGCCTCCGCTCGTTCGTCCTCGATTTGCCGGCGCATCTCAGCCCGCGTACGAAGCTCGTGGGCGCGATGACCTACCTGAGCGATCTGCCGCGCGATCTTGCATGGGACCATGCGTTACGCCACGACGTGCTGTTCGGCAACGAGCGCGAGTTACGTCAGCTCACCGGCGCGGCAACTACTGACGACGCCATTGCAATCGCCCGTCACGATATGGTGGGCCGCGCATGCAGAGTCATCTTTCTGACGGCCGGTCGCAATGGAGCACGCGCCTTGCGGGTGGGCGGCATCGTTGAGCAACCTGCCTACGCGGTCGAAGTGCGGGATACGACCGGCGCCGGAGATGCGTTTGTCGCAGGCGCCATCTGGGCACTACTGGAGCGACTCGACGACGTCGACGTGCTGAAGCGTGGCAACGCCACAGCCGCGCTTACCTGTCGCGAGCTCGGTGCACGCGCCGCTCAACCCGAGCGCGCTGCGGTGCTGGAGCTCATTGCGAGTGGACGCACGGTACCAGCGTGAACTGGCCACTCTCGCGGCACGAACTTGCCAGTTTGGCGGCATCGGCCCGCTTGCGTGTCGTCGGCGTTACGACGGCTGAACCGTTCATTGAGCTCGCCGGCTTCCTGTCGGACCACATCGCAGCTGGACACGTCGCCGGCATGCACTGGTTCACGGCACAACGGGCGGAGGAGTCGACAAACCCAGCGGTCTTGCATCCATGCCCGAGATCGATCGTCTCAGTTGCAGTGCCCTTTTGGAGTGGACCAGTGTCGCCGCCGAACGATGGGGTCCTCCGTGGTCGTATCGCGCGCTACGCCTGGGGCCGCGATTATCATCTCGTGCTGCGCGAGCGCATGCGCGCATTCGTCTCCGCACTGGAAGCGGCTCTGGGGCGTTCGCTCATCTCGCGCACATTGGTCGATACCGCTCGCATCGTCGACCGGGCGGCTGCGGCGCGCGCAGGCGTCGGCTGGTACGGCAAGAACAGCATGATCCTTGTCCCGAACCACGGGTCGTGGGTCATGCTTGGTGAAGTCATTCTCGATATCGATCTACCGACTGACCTGCCCTTGGTCCGCGATTGTGGTCGCTGCGCGCTCTGCATCACACACTGCCCCACCGGAGCGATCGTGGAGCAGTACCGTATCCACGCCCCGGCGTGCATCAGCTACCTCACCATCGAGGAGCGGGGGTGCATCCCACGTGACCTCCGTAGCCACATGCACGATTGGGTGTTCGGTTGTGATGTTTGCCAGGACGTGTGCCCGTACACCAACGCTGCAGCCCGCGTCGACGATCCAGACTTCGCGCCACGCAGCGTCGAGAACATGTTTCCCGCGCTGAAATCGCTTGTTTGGATGACCGACACACAGTTTCAAGCGTTGTACGGCGGCACCGCAGTCAAGCGCGCAAAACGAGTCGGGCTCGCGCGCAATGCGGTGCTCGCGCTCGGCAACTCTGGCGATCTGCGCGCGCAGCCGATCCTCGAACAAGCCTTGCGCGAACACGAAAGCCCACTCGTCCGCGGTCACGCAGCCTGGGCATTACACCACCTTGTCGGTGAGGACGCACGCAAGACCCTGCGTGATTGTTACGCGCGAGAGGTGGACGCCTTCGCCCGTGCGGAACTCGAGACAGCGCTAACAGCGTAGAATCAGAGAAAGTGAGCAGGTCATGCTTCTCCTGATCGACATCGGCAATACCAATGTGGTGCTTGGCATCTGGGATGGGTCGCAGTTCGTGCGACGTTGGCGCGTCGCAACCGACCGCACCCGCATGCCCGACGAATGGTGGGTGGTCTTACATGGGCTCGCCTCGTCCGATGGGATCAATCTGGATGGCATCAGTGGCGCGATCCTCAGTAGCGTCGTCCCATCGTTGACCCAATGGGTTGCGGGCATGACGCGCGACCGGGTTGGAGTAGACCCACTCATCGTAAGTGCCGCAAGCAATCTCGGCATCAAAGTACGCACGGACAACCCCAGCGAAGTTGGCGCCGATCGACTCGTCAACGCCGTCGCCGCGTTCGACGCCTTCGGCGGGCCGACCGTCGTCATCGACTTCGGAACTGCGACGAACTTCGATGTCATCTCTCGCGAGGGTGAGTACATCGGCGGCGCGATCGCCCCGGGCATTCGCCTGGCCCACGACGCACTGGTATCGCGTGCTGCAAAGCTTTCGAGTGTCGAGCTGGTCTTTCCAGAGCGCGCGATTGGTTCCAACACAGTCACCGCAATGCAATCTGGGATCATGCTGGGATACGCCAGCCTGATCGATGGGATGATCGAGCGCATCGACGCTGACCTCGGGGAACGTGCAACGGTGATTGCGACGGGCGGCTTGGGTAGCATCTTCTCCCAGGCATGCAAGCGCATTTCCGCCTATATGCCGGATCTCACGCTCGACGGGCTGCGGATCATCTGGGAGCGCTCGACGGCGTCGCTGAATGCAACTGAACGATAATGCCTGTGGTCTGTCGGCTATAATGCAAAGGTGTCCATGTTGGTCAGCGCCGGAAGGTGCGGAGCGGTCCGGCGTACGTTGGCAATCCCGCCTCGGAAGCGACGCGCGATCTGCGCACCACACGCGTAAACATCGCGTTACGGGAGAAGAATCCGACTTCGCTTCCAGGCGGTGCTCGGGAGGCAGTCCGTGAAGACATACCCGGTTGAGCGCATTCGGAACGTCGGGCTCTTTTCGCATGGTGGCGCCGGAAAGACGTCGATGACCGAAGCGATGCTGTTCACGAGCAAGGCCATCAACCGGCTCGGACGGGTTGAGGACGGCAACACGGTTTCCGACTGGGACCCGGATGAGATCAAGCGGACCATTTCGATCAGTACCAGCATTGCACCGATCGAATGGCGCGATACCAAGATCAACATCCTCGACGCACCAGGCTATGCCGATTTCGTCGGCGAAGTGAAGTCCGCCATGCGCGTTGTTGACTGCGCCGTTGTCCTTGTTGACGCATCGGCTGGCGTCGAGGTCGGGACGGAAGTCGCCTGGAGCGCAGCGACCGAACGCTCCACGCCGGTGATTCTCGTCATTAACAAGATGGACCGTGAAAACGCGAACTTTGCCACGGCGCTGGAGTCGGCACAGTCAATCTTCGGTTCCACCGTCGTGCCATTGCACCTGCCCATCGGGGCGGAGTCATCGTTCAGCGGCGTGATCGACCTGCTGGACATGAAGGCGATCACGTTCAGCAAGACAACTGATGGCAGCACAACAGTCGGCGAGGTCCCCGCCGAACTACGCGACGAAGCGGAAGCGCTTCGCCTGCAACTCGTTGAGAAAATCGCTGAGAGCGATGAAGAGTTGATGATGCGCTACCTCGAAGACGATGCGATCGAGGTAGACGAGCTGCGCGCTGCATTACGCACTGCCTTCGCCCAAGGCCACATCGTGCCTGTCCTCGCAACGGCTGCCACCACGAACCGCGGCACAGGGTTGCTCCTTGACACGCTCGTCGACATCGCGCCCGCCCCTCACGATTGCTCGGCCAAGACAATCGATGGCAAGGACATCACCGTCTACGCCGACGCCGATGCGTCGTTCGCAGCCCTCGTCTTCAAGACAATCGCCGACCCATTCGTCGGCAAGCTCACCTATTTCCGCGTGTATTCAGGCACACTCAAGTCGGACTCCCACGTTTGGAATAGCACGAGCGGGAAAGAAGAACGCATCGGCCAGCTCTTTATCCTGCGCGGCAAAGAGCAGATCCCTGTCGGCGAACTGCGAGCTGGAGATATTGGAGCGGTAGCAAAGCTCACCGAAACGCGCACCGGCGACACGCTGTGCGCTACCGGGCGCCGGGTCATTCTGGACGGGATTACGTTCCCGTACCCGCTCTTCACCGCCGCCGTCTCACCCAAGACCAAGTCCGACTTGGACAAGATGGGCACAGCCCTCGCGCGTATCACCGACGAGGACCAAACGCTGCGAGTCGGCCGCGACCAGGCGACCGGAGAAACGATCATCAGTGGCCTTGGGGAGTCTCACGTCCAAATCGCGCTGGACCGCATGGCCCGCAAGTTTGGCGTGAATGTTGATGTCGGTTTGCCGATGGTCCCGTATCGCGAGACGATCCAGCGCAGCGTGCAACGCGTCGAGTACAAGCACAAGAAGCAGACCGGCGGCCATGGCCAGTATGGGCATGTCTTTATCGACGTTGCTCCGTCGGACAAGGAGTTCGAGTTCAGCGAGTCGATTTTCGGCGGCGCCGTTCCACGCCAGTACATCCCAGCCGTTGAAAAGGGCGTGCGTGAGGCGATGGATGAAGGGCTCCTGGCCGGGTTCCCTGTCGTCAACGTGCATGTCACGCTCACCGACGGCTCATACCACAATGTTGATTCGTCGGAAATGGCATTCAAGATCGCGGCATCCCAAGCTTTCAAGAAGGCAGCGCTCGCTGCCCAGCCGGTCATCCTCGAACCCGTCCTCAAGATTGAAGTGACCATCCCCGACAACTACACCGGAGATGTCATGAGCGATCTGACGACCAAGCGCGCGCACGTCTCCGGAATGACGCCGATGGAACGGGGATTTACCCGCATCGAAGCCGACGTTCCAGCGGCGGAAGTCCAACGCTACGCGACCGACCTGCGGTCGATCACCCAAGGGCGCGGAACGTTTACAACAACGTTCAGCCATTATCAGCAAGTTCCTGCACACCTCGTCGACAGCATCATCGCCGCAGCAAAGACCAGGCAGGAGAACCACTCCTGACCCATAACATGGGGGCCGGCTCCACGGCCGGCCCATCTCGCATCACAATCGTGTTCGACGGCGGCTCGATCGGCAACCCCGGTGACGGGTATGGCAGTTATGTTGTGCTGGGCGTCGCAGGCTCGCCGCGGCCAGCTCGCATAACCTTCCCTGGCGTTACGACGAACAACCAGGCGGAATATCAAACGCTGATACACGCGCTCAATGCGTTGCTCGCGGAACTCCGCCGCCAGGAGATTGACCCCAAATCAGTCGGCGTTGACATCTACTCAGATTCGCAATTGGTCGTGGAACAAGTCGCTGGCCGCTGGAAGGTGCGCAACGCTGACTTACGACCGCGTGTTGAAGAAGTTCGTCGTCTGCTGGGGTCCTTCGGCGACTGGACGCTGCGCTGGCACTCGCGTGCCGAATCGGTGCGATGGCTCGGTCATTGAACGCGAACGCTGCGCGACAATCCGCTGCAGCGACGGCCATCCTCGATGTCGAACTCATCGACCAATGCGGAGTGCCTTGTCGACTTCCGCAAACATGCGCGTTAGTCATCCTGTATCGTGGATACTTCTGTCCACTTTGCCGTGAGCACTTGGAGCGTCTGCGCGAACTGGCCTGGAGGTTTCGCACGTTGCGGGTGCCGCTCATTGCCGTCAGCGCCGATGGCGCCGCGGATGTCGCCAGAATGGCCAACCTCCTGGGTGATAGCATTTCCGTTCTCGGCGACCCGCAGCTCCGGTTGATCGACGCGTTGGGCGTCAGAAACTCTGACGATGAGATCGGTCGCCCGATAGCGCATCCAGCTGCCTTCGGTTTGGGAAGCAATGGGAACATTCGGTATCGCTTCATCGGGCGCAACCCATCGGATCGCCCAACAATCGACTTACTGCTCCTCGCCGCCGAGCGATTGGCGATTGGCCGTGACTAACCGAACGGCCCACTCGGTGTCTCCACTGACAGTCTTCGTATCACTCCTTGGCATGTATCTGTTACACCCCGCGCTGTTCCGACGCAAGCGCGAGCGCCCAGGGCGAGCAGCGGCGTTGGACGAGGTGTTTACGTTGAATGCACGCTTGAACCACGCTGCCGCGCACATGAAACCGGAATGGACTGCCCAGTGGGAAGCCCGCACCTCCGGCGAACTACCTCCGCGTTATGCGCTGCTCGATGCCGCAGGCGTTGCGGCAGTTCACGAGTTGCGCTTCACTCGGGCGCTCTTGCAGCGAAACCGCTGGCGGTCGCAAGTTGAACCGATCTTCACCGATGCCGACGGGCCGGGTTGGCGGGTGTTTGCCGCGACCGCCGGGGAGACTTCGCGGCGGCTGCTCCACATCCGCGAGGAGTTCGCAGAGCATTTCCTCGCCGACGAGCTTGACTGGCTTGATGCCGCGATCGAGCAGTTCGACGATGCCTGGCGGCTAGTACAGCAGGCGGAACGCCAGAATGAGCCACTACCGCGGCGGGCTGCGGACGGCACGTACCTCCACTTGTACCTCGTGATGCAGCTCGCTGAGCGCTTTGTCGATCGGCTCTCGCAGGAGACAGCTCGCGATCGGCGCTGACGATGGTGTCGCAACCTCATGACGCAGCCATGACGCCGCACAGGATTGCTCGGGCCGGCAACTCATGATATTCTTCGCGTCGCGGGCGGTTAGCTCAGCTGGTTAGAGCGCTACGTTGACATCGTAGAGGTCACTGGTTCGAGTCCAGTACTGCCCACCAGGCCACTGCAACGCATCAATAGCGTCGATCGGGGCACGTTCCCGCACTGGCGTGTCAGAGATGTCGGCCCAGAGGCTGCAAGGTCGGCAACACACGTCACGCGGTGAATACCACCCGTGAGCTGGGCTACGAGCGCGAACTTGTAGCGTGAAGCAGCCCCGTATGCCCACGTTACCGGGCAACTCGAGCGATGCAGAAGCATCGGAACGAGGGTGGAACCACGGTGGGTTGCTTGAGCGCCCGTCGTCCCTTACCGGACGGCGGGCGTTTTGTTGTGCCGAATCGTAGAAAGCGAGGTCGCCCATGAGCGAAGCAGACACTACCGGATGCCGAGACGCCGATTTCGAGATTCGATGACGGGAGCGATCGACATGATAGCCGCTGTTGCTTCTGACGACATTCAAATTGACGCAAGCGACCCTCATGAGCAGGAGCTCGCTCGGATGCGCCATTCGGCCGCGCACGTGATGGCCGAAGCTGTCCAGGAGATGTTCCCGGGGGCGAAGTTTGCGATCGGCCCGGCGATTGAAAACGGCTTTTACTATGATTTCGACTTACCCCGACCGCTCACTCCCGATGACCTCAGCGCCATCGAAGAGCGGATGCACGAGCATGTAGCGGCTGCCGAACCGTTCTTGCGCGCCGAGGTAAGCCGTGCGAGCGCGCTGGAGATATTCGCCGATCAACCGTACAAGCTCGAAATTATCAACGACCTCCCAGAGGACGCGCCGATCAGCACCTATCGCCAGGGCTCGTTCCTCGATCTCTGCCGCGGGCCACACGTCGAAGATACGAGCCGCATTGGCGCGTTCAAGCTCCTCAACGTCGCTGGAGCCTACTGGCGTGGCGACGAGAATCGCCCAATGCTGCAGCGTGTGTACGGGACATCCTGGCCAACGCAGAAGGAGCTTGAGGACTACCTTTACCGTCTCGAGGAAGCGCGCAAGCGTGATCACCGACGCATTGGCCGCGAACTCGGCCTCTTTACGTTCAGCGAAGATGTCGGTCCAGGGATTCCGCTGTTCTTCCCAAAGGGTGAGATGGTCCGTCACCTGATGGAAAGCTACGTACGTGAGACACAGACCCGTTACGGCTACCAGCACGTTTGGACGGGCCACCTCGTCAAGGAAGACCTCTACCGGCGTTCTGGCCACCTGGAGCACTACAGCGATGTGATGTTCCCTGTCATGGAGGACGAAGAACAGCGCTTCCGGCTCAAGCCGATGAACTGCCCGTCACACATGACGCTGTTCAACGCGCAGCTCCACTCATACCGGGAGCTGCCACTACGGTTTGCCGAGTTCGCCACGCTCTATCGCTATGAAAAGAGCGGCGAACTCTTCGGGCTGATGCGCGTGCGGTCGATGCAGATGAACGACGCCCATATTTATTGCACTGAAGAGCAGTTTGAGCAGGAATTTATGGCGGTTATCGACCTTTATCGCTATTACTTCGAGGTCTTTGCCATCGACAAGTTTGTGATGCGCCTGAGCACGCACCATCGCAAGGGGCTGGGAAAGAAATACATCGATAACGAGCGGCTTTGGCTCAAGACCGAAGAAATGGTGCGGCGGGCGATGGACAACGGCGGCGTCCCCTACGTTGAGGCGCCGGATGAGGCGGCGTTCTATGGCCCGAAGATCGACGTGCAGATCTGGAGCGCCATCGGCCGCGAGTTCACGCTGGCGACGAATCAGGTCGATTTTGCTGTTCCTGCGCGCTTCGACCTGGTCTACACCAATCGCGAGGGCAAGGAGGAGACGCCCCTCTGCATCCACCGCGCGCCGCTGAGTACGCACGAACGCATGATCGGCTTTCTGATCGAGCACTTTGCCGGTGCGTTCCCGGTTTGGCTGGCGCCGCAACAGGTGCGCGTCATCCCGATCACGAATGATCACAACGGTTACGCCGCGCAGTTGGCGCAGCAATTGCAGGCTGCGGGCGTACGCGCCGAAGCCGACCTGAGCAGCGAGCGCATGAACGCCAAAATTCGCGACGCGCAATTGATGAAGACGCCCTATATGCTGGTCGTCGGCGATCAAGAGATGGCGAACAACACTGTCTCGTTGCGAAAACGCAATGGGGAGCGCGTCAACAGCATGGATGTCGGCGCCTTTCACGCACTGATCAAGGAGAAGATCGAGAGCCGCGCGCTGACGCTTTGACGAACAACAAGAGTATACTTGTACTATGATCGACTATCGCACACCGCGCACGCCCTTTCGTCCGAACCCGTTGGTGCGCTCAGCCAGCGCGCAGACCGTGCTGGCCATGGTGCGTCCCAAGGGAATCGACATCACGACCGACGAGCAATTGATTTTGCTCGACGCCGGCCCCGATCTGACCGGCGCAGAGCCGGAACGAACAGTGCGATTGCACGGTTATTTCAACGCCAGCCGTTCGCTGGGCGTCCGGCGTGGGCTGGTCATGATCATCCACGGCTGGGAGGGGTGTAGCCATTCCAACTATAACGTGATTCTCGCCCAACGGCTGGTGGAGCAGGGATATGCCACGTTTCGGCTGAATCTACGCGATCACGGCCCCGGGTTGCATATCAATCCCTATGCTCTAAATCGCGGCGTCTTTCGCGGGACATTGATCGAAGAGACCGCCGCCGCCACGGCGCAGGTTGCCAGATTGGCGGGCGACCGCCCCTTTTTCATCGTCGGTGCATCGATGGGCGGAAATTTTGCACTGCGGC
>QEUZ01000149.1 GCA_003577355.1 Chloroflexota bacterium
CTCGACGTCGATGATGTTCGTCATCAGCCGCACGCCCTCTTCCAGCTCCACCAGCGCGACGACGTAGGGAATTTCGTCAGCGAAACCTGGTGCGCGCATCGCGTGGACGATTGTGAAGGCGTGGAGGACCCCTTTGCCGGACACCGGCTCCCAGGAGATGTTCCCTGACAAGGTGAACGGGCTGAGCCCTCGAGGATAGAAGAAGTACCTGCCAGTATCGTTGCATCGCTGGATGCGCATTGCGTGGTTCTTCAGGCTCTCCCAGTACGGCGCGGTAACTGGGTCGGGCTGCGGAAGCGGTTTCACGTAGGCGCTCATGTCTAATCCCTCCCCAGAATGGCTGTGCCGGCTGACGAGAGTACGCCGCCGGTGCCGTGAACGATCGCGAGCTCGCAGTCCTGCACCTGGCGGATGCCCTGGTCGGCATAGTCGCCACGTACCTGCCGGACCGCTTCGATGATCGCGAACATGCCATACATGCCGGAGTGGGTGTACGACAACCCACCGCCGCTGGTATTCATCGGGAAGTCGCCTCCCGGAGCAGTGCGCTGGTTGCTGACGAACGCGCCGCCTTCGCCCTTACCGCAGAAACCGAGCTCCTCCAACGACAGGAGCACAGTGTAGGTAAAGGAGTCGTAGATCATCGCCAAGTCGATATCGTCGTGTGTTACTCCGGCCATCTCGAACGCGCGACGTCCAGAATGTCGTGCCGCGAACGAAGTCAGGCTGGGCATCTGGGAGATCATGGCATGGTCGTGGCCCTCACCAACCCCAAGCACTACGACCGGCTTTTGCTTCAGGCTGCGAGCGCGCTCGATAGATGTCATGACATATGCACCGCCGGCGTCAGTCACCAGACAGCAGTCAAGCAGGTTGAATGGCCAGGCAATTGGGCGCGAATTCAGCACGTCGTCGATTGTGATGGGTTCGCGCATCATCGCTTTCGGGTTGAGCATCGCCCATTTGCGGGTCGCAACGGCGATTTCGGCCAACTGCTCCTTCGTTGTCCCGTACTCGTACATGTGGCGTGAGCAGGCCATGGCGTAGGCGCCGACCGGCGACGGCAGGCCAAATGGCGCTTCGAACTGGCCACGCAAGGAGTCGCGAGAGGACGGGTAGGGCATCATGCCGACGCGTGACCGCCCGCTCTCGCCGTGGGTCACCAGAGCGACCTCACAGCGCCCTGTCGCGATCGCGGTGGCGGCATGCGCGATGTGGATGACGAACGATGAACCTCCGACGGCAGTCGTGTCGGTGACCTTCGGCTCGATCCCAAGGTACTCACCGAGGTCGAGCGTGGAGATACCGGCCGTGAACAGGCCGTCGACGTCGTCTTTCGTCAGTCCCGCCTCGGCAAGAGCTGAACGCGCCGCTTCTGCATGGAGCATGATGGCTGGCTTATCCGGGACTCTGCCAATCTGGTCCGACTCTGCCACCCCGACAATCGCAGTGGCTCCGCTCAGCTTCGTCACATGTGCATCCTTCCCCATTTCACGCGTACTTTCACCCGCTGTCGAAAGCGCGACAGCGGGTTGTCACCAGACTTGCTCAGGTCGCGGATCGAGGGTTGTGCCCCAATAGCGCAAACCTTGGCCGACATCAACCCACTCACTAGCGTCGATTTCCTCAATCATCGCGGAGATGCCTGGGCGGTTGGCTTGCCCAGCGAACAGATCGCCGAAGGCGCGTGGCACCGCGTCGGCGAGTTCGGCGACCGTCCAGCGGTGGCTGTTGCGGATGGCACGTATGACCTTGGGTTGCGACATGACGGTGACGTTGTATCCGAAGGAGCCGAGGACTTGGCCGGTGATTCCTGATGCGGCTTCAGTAGCAAGGAAGGCGACGAGTGGTGCGACGTTATCCGGGTCGCGTTCGGTTCCACGGGCGAGCTCACTCGGGAGTTTTCCCGTGTGGGCGACAGCCTCAACCGCGCGTGGGATTGAATCAATCATGCGAGTTGCGCCGCTGGGGAGTATGGCATTCGCAGTCACGCCATACCGACCCAATGAAGCAGCACAGGTCAGTGTGAGACCGATGATCCCGGCCTTCGCAGCGGCGTAGTTGGGCTGGCCCGGTGCGCCGAATGCGGAATTCGACGACATGTTGATAATGCGTCCAAACTCGCGACGTTCTCTGAAGTGCACCGAAGCCCACTTCGACGTGTTGTAGGTCCCGCGCAGGTGGACAGCGATGACGGCATCCCACTCTTCTTCCGACATGTTGAAGATCATGCGGTCGCGCAGAATGCCGGCGACATTGACGAGGATATCCAGTTTCCCGAATGTATCGATCGCCTGCTGCACCATACCGCGGGCTGCCTCATGGTCGGTCACGGAGTCGGTGTTGGCGACAGCAGTTCCGCCAGCGGCCGTTATCTCCGCGACGACTGTAGCGGCAGGGCCAGTGTCCACACCTTCACCATCAAGTGATGCACCGAGGTCGTTGACGACGACGGACGCGCCGTGTTCCGCGAGTAGGTGGGCGATCCCTCGGCCGATGCCGCGCCCAGCGCCAGTGACAAGCGCGACCTTTCCTTCAAGAGTCTTCACTGTCAACCTCCTGTCACAGTCGACGCGTGCTAGCGCTTGCCACGTTCATAGGCGACGTTACGCCAAAACTCAACGCCCTCACTGAGCGGTTCCCAGGTCTTTTCAGCTGGCTCTGGATAGCTGAACAATGGGCCAATCGTCTCTGGGTAGAGCTCAATCAGTTCGTCGACTGACCAGCGGCGGGGTGCGCTGAGCACCGCGGCGAGCTCCCAATGCGAGTAGATTTGTACTGTGTATCCCTCGACGCCGAAGAAGTGGCCGTTGATTTGCGCCGCCTGATCGCTCGCGAGGTAGGCGACCATTGGGGCGACATTCGCCGGGTCTCCTGGCGTACCCTCCGCCGATTCACTCGGCAACTTGCCAGTTTCCTCCAACACTCGCTTGGCCTCTGGCGTGGAATCGATCATGCGCGTTGATGCGAACGGGAGAATCGCGTTGCTGGTCACGCCGTACCGTTCAAGGCTGTTCGCGAGGGTTGCGGTGAGCCCGAGGACGCCATACTTGGCAGCGGCGTAGTTCGGTTGGCCAGGGCTTCCCCACGCTGAAATCGAGGAGAAGTTGATGATGCGCCCGCCGGTGCGGCGCTCCCTGAAGTGTGCTGACGCCCACTTGCAGGTGTTAAACGTCCCCTTCAGGTGGACAGCGATGACGGCATCCCACTCCTCAGGAGACATGTTGAAGATCATGCGGTCGCGCAAGATGCCTGCAACGTTGACGACGATGTCGAGTTGCCCCCACTCAGAGATGATGTGCTGCACCATTTGCTCAACAGCGGCATGGTCTGTGATTGAATCGGTGTTTGCGAGGGCGGTACCACCAGCGGCGGTGATCTCGTCGGCGACGATCTGCGCGACGGCGGCGTCCGACCCATCCCCCGCAACTCCGGCGCCGAGATCGTTCACCATGACTGCCGCACCTTCGGCTGCGAACAGGTGCGCGATACCGCGGCCTATCCCGCGCCCGGCGCCAGTGACAAGCGCCGTCTTGCCCTGTAAAGCTCCCATCGACCTACCTCCTGTACGTTACCAATCGACGTGGCGAAAGGTCACGGTCGTCGTCGTGCGGTTGAGGATCGCGAACTGACCCGCGGAGAGAGCACCGGGATTGATCAGATAGCGCCGCGCGGGGTCGAGTACGAGGGTTCCTCGCGAAATGTCGAGTGGACCGCGCTCGTCGCGTGCCGAGCGGAAGTGGGTGTGACCAGTGAAGGTGATGCGAGGTTCGAGCGCTTCGCGATGGCCATTTGACTCGCGCCCGAGAATGCGAGCAATGGGATCGGCGTGACCCCAGCGCTCGACTTCGTGCGTCAGCAGCACGTCATCAAACGTTATCCGTTCGCGAAGCTCAGTCAGGAGCAGAAGTGTTTCGTCACGGAACTGCAGCGCACCGTTCGATGCGGCAGCGGCGAACTCTCGTTCGTGATTGCCGTAGACGCCGACGACGTGCCAGCCAGCCAACGCAACTGCGCACGGGTCGGCTTGTTCTGGGCGGTCGAACAAGTCTCCGAGGAGGGCAATTGTTTCCACGCCCTGGTCGCGGCAGACATCTAACGCACGCTGGAGCACCCGTGTCGCACCATGCACATCAGCAACGAGGCCGATTGTTTGACCAAGTATCAAGCGCCAGTCCCTGCTTTCGGTACGATAAGACAGTCAACGACTCTGGCGCCCTTTCCACGCTCGAATACGACGAGAGGGTTGATGTCGATCTCAGAGACGACATCGCGTAGATCGAGACAGAGTTGCGAGAAGCGTGCCAGGACATCAACGAGCGCATCAACGTCAGACGGTGCGGCGCCTCGCACGCCTTCAAGGATTGCTGCACCACGGAGCCGCGCAATCATTCCGCGCAGGTCGTACTCCGACAGCGGCGGGACGCCGATCTGGATGTCACGCAGCACTTCGACTAGCACGCCCCCGAGGCCGACGGCAATCGCTGGGCCAAAGGCGGGGTCTTGGGTCATGCCAACGATGATCTCCTGACCTTTGGGGACCATCTCCTGAACGAGCACGCCGGCCAGCTCAGCCTGGGGGGCGTAGTTGCGTGCACGTGACATAATGCTGGCAAAGCCGCTGCGGACTGCCCCATCATCGCCGATGTTGAGCAGCACGCCGCCCGCTTCCGTCTTGTGGGCGATGTCCGGAGACTCGATCTTCAGTACCACTGGATAGCCGATTGCCCGAGCAGCCTCGACGGCGTCTTCCGGTGTCGTGGCTAACGACTCTTGCGTGATAGGGATGCCGTACAGCGAGAGCACGGACTTCGCGGCTCGCTCGACGAGGGGTTTGCCTCCTGCAGCAAGGACGATTTCCCGCGCGTAGTCTGCGACATCCGATGGCGCCGCCTGATGTTTCGGTAGAGCGTTGCGGTTGCGAAGAAATTCGGCATAGTCATTCATCGACTTGACCGCCCGCAAGGTGTTCTCCATCCCTTGCAGGAACGGCACACCACCGATTTCAGTCGTCGGTTCGACCGGGTCGATGTCGTACCGTCCACCCGGCTGGATCTTGCCGGTGACGAGCGAGGCAATCAGGAAGACCTTGTCGGGAAACCGCACCGGAGTTGAGCGGATCACTTCACCGGCCGGGGTTGCAAGATCGACCCGCGTCGGAAACGCCTGCCCGTAGATGACGGTGTGTATATTGGGGTCTTCGCCCATTGCGATTAGGGAACCCTCGAGGATCTCGGGTTGCTGGCCCACCTGGCCGGTGGTATCCAGCGGATTGCCGACGGTCCCATAGGGTGGGATGACCGCAGCCAGCTTTTCAGCGGTTTCTGGCGCAAGCGGTGGGAGCGTCACGCCGATGCTCTCGGCCAGGTCTGACACAAGGCCACCGGCCCCACCCGAGACGAAAATGGTGCCGACGCCCGGTCCCTGCGGCAGCTTCGTAGTGTGGAAGATCGCGAGGGTTTCGATCATCTCATCGAGGTTGTTGACGCGCACGATACCGAGACGGCGCATGACGGCATCGACGATCTCAAACGATCCGACGAGCGAGCCAGTGTGTGCTCTCGCAGCTCGTTTCGCACCTTCGGAGCGTCCGATCTTGAGGACAACGATCGGCTTCTTGCGCTCGGCTGCCAGTTCCGCCGCTTCGATCAGTTTTTCGGGGTTCCGAAACTGTTCGATGAAGCACCCGATGACCCGCGTCTCGTCGTCTTCGACCATATAGCGAATGAAGTCTGCCGCCTCCAGGTCGGCTTCGTTTCCGGTCGTGACGACGTAGGAGAAGCCAAACCCGCGGTCCATCGGCGGTAGGGTCGTGCTGTAGGCAAGCAGCCCGCTCTGCATCACAAGACCAATCGGGCCGCGATTGAAGGCCTGGTACGGACCTGAAATGGCGATCATCTTGGCGCGTGTACTCACGATGCCAAGACAATTGGGTCCGACCGCCCGGATGCCAGTTCGTTCTGCGAACTCTCGCACTGCCCGCTGGCGTTCACGCGCTGCTTCGTCGTCCTGCTCGCCGAAGCCGCTGGCGATGATGTTCACTGCCTTCGCACCAGCGCGTTCGGCCTGCTCCAATGCATTCAACACGTGGTGGCTTGGAACGATGATGATCGCCTTGTCGACCCCGCCGGGAATCGCGTCGATGCTCGGGTAGCAAGGCGAACCAAGTACCTCGCTATAGCGCGGGTTCACGGCGAATATTTCGCCCTCGAACCCACCCTTGATCAGCAAGCGATGGATGCTGTGTGCGAAGCCAGGGTTTGGCGATGCGCCGACCACCGCGATGCGGCTCGGGTGAAAGAGCGCCTCGATTGATTGTCGCGCCGAGTTGTCCATCATCGGACCCTCCGTATGCCGGGCAGGACCGATGCGTGCGACCAAGTGCGAAAACGTGCCATGTTCTGGTGCGCTCGCGTGCTAGAAATACGTTCTCCCCACCGTTTCAGCCACACAGGCAGGTTTCTCCTCACCCTCAACTTCGATTGTTTGTTGCCATGTGGTTTGAATCGCTCGGTCGCCGATCTCCTCGACGGAGAGCAGCTTGGAGTGCATCCGGATCAGCTTTCCAACGCGCACTGGAGCCGGGAAGCGCACCTTGTTCAACCCGTAGTTGACGCCCATGCGGCCACCAAGTTCGAGTTTGATGCCTTCAACGCGCATGGCGCCGAGTTGCGGGATGAGCGAGAGCGTCAGGAACCCATGGGCAATGGGGCCGCCGAAGAACGTCTTTGCAGCACGCTCAGGGTCGACATGGATGTACTGGTGGTCGCCGGTTGCGTCGGCGAACAGGTTCACTCGCTCTTGGGTAATCTCCAACCAATCGCTCACGCCGCACGTTTGGCCGATGTACTGGCGCAACTCGTCGACCGACCGCACGACGTGTGTTGTGCCTGCTTCAGCATTCGACATCGTCGTCCGCCTTTCGTCCGTGAAATGTCAGACGCCAACTCCAGCAACGCGACCGGCCAGGGTCTCGACGAGGACGCGCTCGCGGTGG
The DNA here is from genome assembly GCA_003577355.1 of Chloroflexota bacterium. Lineage (GTDB taxonomy): Bacteria > Chloroflexota > Chloroflexia > Thermomicrobiales > CFX8 > CFX8. The sequence goes on from QEUZ01000149.1 coordinate 6,998, forward strand.
AAGTCGGTGTCACCGTATAGTGGCTCAAGGTGCTTGGCGCGCTTGAAGTAGAGATGCAGGTCGTACTCCCAGGTAAAGCCGATACCGCCATGCACCTGGATGGCATCACCGCACACGCGACGCGATGCGAGATTGACCGTCGATTTTGCGACTGAGGCTGAGAGTGACTTGTCGGGCGCGTCAGCGTCCTGCGCCCATGCCGCGTAGTAGGTGGCAGCGTGCGCGTTCTCAACCAACTCCAGCATCTCCGCCAGCTTGTGCTTCACTGCCTGAAACTGACCGATGTACTGGCCAAACTGCTTGCGAACCTTCGCGTAGTCGACTGACATCTCCAGCGCCTTGCGAGATGCGCCGAGCATCTCTGCGGAAGCCGCGACGGCGGCTGACTCAAGGGTGGCAGCGATTGCGGGCCACGTCTTGCCGGCGTCTCCGATCACATCGCGCTCGGTAACCACGACGTTTTCGAACCCGATCGTCGCGACTTTGTTTGTCTGGTCCATCATCTGCGTCGGTTCGATCGTGATCCCGGGTGCGTCACTGGCGACGGAGATGAGTGTGACGCCGTCGTCACCGCTCGTACCGGCGAGGCGCGCTGCCACGATGAGCGTATCTGCCGTCGCGCCGAACGGAACGAACCGTTTGACACCGTTGAGGGTATAGCCGCCTGGGCCTGGGGTGAGCGTTGCGCCGATGGCGGATGATGTCCAGTCGATGGCATCTTCCAAGAACGCAAACGACAGGGTCGTCGAGCCGTTGCAGACATCGGGGATGAAGCGCGCCATGGCGTTCTCGTCGTCACTGTTGACGATAGCACGACTCGCCAGCACGACAGTAGCGAAGAACGGCGACGGGTAGACTGCCCTCCCGATCTCCTCCAGCATGATCGCCTGCTCGATCATCCCAAGGCCGGCGCCGCCGTACTGCTCCGGGAGCGATAACGCGCCAAGCCCAACGAACTCTCGATACATCTCCGGGTCGTAACCGCGCGGGTCGTCGAGCATCGCACGCACATGCCGTGTTGTTGACCGATCCGAAAGGAACTCTCGCACCAGGTTGCGCAGGTCGTTTTGATCCTCTGTGAAATCGAAATCCATCGCTCAGAGCCCTCCATCCCCGGCGCCGCCAGCCGCGGCAGCTCGTCCGGCGCTTGCTTCACTTGCAATGCGATCCTGGCGCACTTCCTTTGGCAGACCCAGGACGCGCTCTCCGATGATGTTCTTCTGAATTTCCGATGAACCAGCGTAAATCGTACCTGCACGCGACCACAGAAAGTTGTACGACCAGCTCCCTGAGGTGCCGTGGATCGAATCGGCACGGTATGCAAGTGGGTCCGGTAGCCCGGCAAGCTGCTGACCATAGGGGCCGAGGATGTCGAGGATGACTTCCTGGAGACGCTTATCCATTTCGGAGTAGTGCAGCTTGGCGATTGATGATTCCGGCCCGGGGCGTAGGCCTTTTTCGAGGCGGCTGAGGATCCGTAACGAGGCGTACCGAAGTACCTCGATCTCCGCTCCGATTTCACCGAGCTTGCGACGCGTGAGCGGATCATCGATCGCCCGCGTCCCATCGACTCGCAGGGTTTGCGCGACTTCGAGGAGGCGGTCGAACGACTGTTGCAGGCGCGACACTCTATTGAGTGTGTTGCCGCCGCGTTCGTACCCCAGTGTCGTTTGGGCGATCTGCCAGCCGGTGTTCAACTCACCGACGAGGTTATCGGCTGATACGCGGACGTTGCTGAAGAACACTTCGCAAAACTCTTCGCCGCCGGTAATTTGCTTCAGCGGGCGCACCTCTACCCCCGGTGCGTGCATGTCGATGAGGATGCAGCTGATGCCTTGGTGTTTTGGGGCGCTGCGGTCGGTGCGGGCCAGCATCAACCCCCAGTCGGCATCCTTGCCACCGCTTGTCCAAATCTTCTGTCCGTTAATGACGAACTCGTCCCCATCGATGTCAGCACGGCATTGGAGTGACGCGAGGTCGGAGCCGGAATTCGGCTCAGAGTACAGTTGACACCAAAGTTCATCAGCGGTGAGGATGTTCCTCACGAAGCGCTGCTTCTGTTCGTCAGTTCCGTGGTGGATCAGCGTCGGGCCGACGATAGAGATGCCGAGGCCATTGACTCCTGGAGGAGCATTCACCCTCGCCATCTCTTCTCCGACAATCGCCTGCTCCATCGGGCGCGCTTCTCTGCCGCCGTACTCCCTCGGCCAGCCCATTCCGAGGTAACCGGCGGCGTACATCTTGCGGTGCCATTCGCGCCGTTCCTCTAGCGTGGCGAGCGGTCGTCGCGGTAGGTTCTCGGCGAGCCAGGAACGGACTTGTTGGCGAAACGCCTGATCTTCAGGGGTGTAGTTGAGGTCCACGGTCGATCCCTCCACCTCGATCGCCCACGGACTCGGGCGTCGCCGGACGGGCAACGCCGTCGGGTTCGCGGTGCTTGGCCAGGCCACGGTACAACTAGGGGGCGTTGTCCCCCAGTACCTGCGCAGCGAACACTAACCCGTCTGCCGGGACGTGTCAACTGCGTCACAATTGTTGCCGAATCGGTCGGGAGCGACCACCTTTCGTGGTGTTCGCGGCGAATGCTGTTCAATAATAGGACGGCTATCCGGTGTGGCTGGGCCTGCCAAACACATTCTGATAGCCGGCGCAGGTCAGAATTGCCGGCGCATCCAGGGCGGGGAGTGAATCGACTACGTGTTCGGAAGGATGTGAGCCATTCCAATGAAGATCGTCGTTTGTGTGAAACACGTACCTGACCCAAACCTGCCGATGCGGGTCGACCCAGCGACACGGCGGCTGGTGCG
>QEUZ01000150.1 GCA_003577355.1 Chloroflexota bacterium
TCCTTGTAGGGCACCGCCCCCCAGCTTGTCGGATAGCCCTCGGCGTTGAGCAGGTCCTTGGCGCCCCAGGGGATGCCGTGCAGCGGCCCGCGGTCGAAACCAGCCGCCAGCTCCGCCTCGGCCTGGCGTGCCTCGCGCAGGGCGCGTTCCTCGGTCAACGTCACGACGGCGTTCAACTGCCGCCCGACGCTATCGAGCCGTTCCAGGTACATGCGGGTCAGCTCGGTTGGCGTCGTCTCCCTGGCGCGCAGCAGCCGGCCAAGCTCGCGCACCGTTGCGTAGTGCAGGTCGTTCGCTGCCATCTGCTCAGCCCTCCCGATGCGGGATGAAGACAAAGTCCGGCTCATCGGCATTCGTCAGCGGGAAGGCGCGCAACGTCTCCGCCATCTTCAACGAGCCTTCGATCCGGCCACGCACAACCGCCGCTTCCTCCTCGCTCAACTCCCACTGCAACGCCGCCCGCACCTGTGCCAGCATCGCCTCGACCATCGGGTTGGCTGCCGGCTGTGCTTGTTCTGCCATCTCACCCTCCTATTGAGTGACCAGTGACCAGTGACCAGTGACCAGTGACTAGTGACCAGTGGATCAGGCATTGGAGACAGGTACTGTGCTGCCGCCGGTCGCATAGTACGACATCGCCTCAGGCGACGCTGCACCCACGCATCACCCTTCAGTGACCGATAATTCCTGGTCACTGGTCACTGGTCACTGGTCACTGGTCACTCGTCACTCAAGCGGGTCACTCTCGCCGGCGGTCGTCAGCCCGTTCGGCCTGGAGCCGGCCGGCTTCGCGTTCCAGTGCGTCGATGCGTGACAGCAGCAGGCGCACCGCGGCATCGGTGTCGTCTGGCGTGGGGATAGCCTGCTCGAGGGCGGTTGCGGCTGTGTCACTGGGCGGGAGAGTGGTGGGTGGTAACTGCGGGTGGTTTGCAGCCGGCGGGGTGGCTGGACCTTCGCCTGCGGTGGTGCGGCGGAGCTGGCCGCCTTGGCCGGAGTCGAAGATGACGTAGCGGCTCTTGCCCTCGGCCTTAGCGCGGTAGAGCGCGACGTCGGCATCGCGCAGCAGGTCGCCGGGGCGCGATTCCCCGGGAGTGCTGAAGGCGATCCCGATGCTGACGCTGATATAGATCTCGCGGTCGTCGATGAAGAACGGGGCGTTGAGCTCCCGACCCACCCGTTCCGCCACAACAATCGCGTCCTGCTCGGTGGCGACGTCCTCCAGCAGCACGGTGAATTCGTCGCCGCCCCAGCGGCTGGCGGTATCGCTGGCGCGCAGGCAGCCCCGCAGGCGTTCCCCGACGCGCGTCAGCAGTGCATCGCCGAAGGCGTGGCCGAACGAGTCGTTGACCAGCTTGAAGTTGTCCAGGTCGAAGAACATAACCACGACCGATTCGAGCCGGCGGCTGGCGCGTGCCAGTGCATGCTCCAGGTAGTCCATAAACAGGGTGCGGTTGGGCAGGCGGGTCAGGCTATCGTAGAGCGCCTGGCGTTCCAACTGCGCTTCCATGCGCTTGCGCGCAGTGATATCGCGCAGGGCCAGCACGATACCGCCCACACCAGGGGCTTCCAGCAGGTTGCCGGCGCGCGCATCGACATCGTAGACCGTGCCGTCGTGGTGGACGATGCGGAAATCAACCGCCAGCGGCTCATCCGGCTGCTCCAGCGCTCTGCCGACGAGCTCCAGGGCGCGGGCGGTATCGTCTGGGTGAGTGAGGGTATACAGGCTGACCCCTGCAAGGCTGTCGGCTGGGATGCCGAACAGCTGCTCCGCCGCCGGGCTGGCATAGTCGATCAGCCCTTCCGGCGTGACGATCAACAGCGGGTCCAGTGCCCGCTCCACCAGCGCGCCGCTGCGCATGCGCTCCAGGTCGCTGGTAACCGGTTGTTCCGCGACGATCTGGTCTTCAGGTGCACGGCCCTCGGCCGTGTCCTGCACAGCCGCGCTCAGGGCGAGCTTGATCTGTTCTGCCTGGGTCAGCCGCGCGCGCACCTGGCGGATGTCGAACGGCACGTGGAGAAAGGAGCTTGCCCCGGCATCGACTGCCGCGACAATGCGTTCCGGCTGGTCGGTGGGTGCGCAGATGACGATTGGCGGAACGACGCTGCTCAACTGTCCGGGTGTTGCTGCGCGCACGCTGCGGCAGATGTGCACAGTATCGTGTGTGCCAGTTGGGAACATACCGACGATCACGAGGTCCAGCCCGCCGGCCTGTGCACGTTCCTGCGCGACGGCCGGGTCGTCGGTTGAGGTGACGCTATCACCACGCAGGGCGAGCGCCAGCTCCAGCGCGCTGCGCAGCCAGCCGGCCTCTTCAATCAGCAGAACCTGCAGGTGTCCCGTGCCGTGCTCCGCGCTTGTCGGCACGACGCTGTTCGTCACCAATCAGAACTCTTCGCACGCCGCAGCTGGCGCTGCCGCCCCAACCCACCGGCAGCCGACTGGCAGCCGATAGTTAGTATCGCCCGAACGAGCCTACATGTGACCGGGAGACAGCCGCCAAAACGATGAACGAGCGTTCAGGGGAGGTGGCGAGTTACGAGTAACTAGTAACTAGTTACTCGTGACTCGTCACCGCTGCACCTTGAGCCAGTCGTGTAGCTGGATGATTTCTTCGTCGCTGATCTGTTCCGGGGTGAATGCGGGCATTGCGCTGCCGCGGCCATTCCGCACACGCTGCTGGAACTGCTGGATGATCATGCGCGTGTCTTTGATCACTGTGCGTGGGTTCTGGCCATCCCCCTCGCCATCTGGGCCGTGACACTCGGCACAGCCTTTCTCTGCGAATAGGGTGCGGGCTGCTTCAGCGGTCGCCTCAGCCCCGACATCTGCGTCGTCATCGTCATTTCCGCCGCCTCCACAGCCGCTGAGGAGCAGCAGGAGCACGGCTGAAAGGAGCAAAAGGCAAATGAACCGACGCGGACGCTGTTTCACGCGGCGTTCCTTTCAGCTTGCGCCTTGCGGCTGCAGGTTGGTTGACTCACTACCCAGTATAGAACATTGCCCGACGCTAGCATTTCTTGGGTTGGCCCAGCGCCCCCTGTGCTACGATCACGGCTCTGCACGTGTGTGAACGTTCACCGAGCGCACGAATGGATGGCCAGGTGTGGCCCGCACAACGCTGACCCGCGAGGATGCCCTGACCTTGCTCCACGAACAGCCCGAGCGCATGGCCACGCTCACTGGGGGGCTATCCCCCGGCCAACTGCGGGTCCGGCCCGCCCCCGACGAGTGGTCGGCGACCGAGCTGCTCGCGCACCTGCGCGCCTGCGCCGATGTCTGGGGTGCAGCAATCGCGACGATCCTCGCCGAAGACCAACCGAGGATCCGCGCCGTCGACCCGCGCACTTGGATGGTCCAGACTGGCTACCCGGACCTCGCATTCAGCGATTCGCTCGCGGCATACCGCAGCCAGCGCAATGCACTGCTGGCAACCCTGGGCGCGCTGCAACCGGAGCAGTGGGCGCGTGAAGCGACGGTGATCGGAGCCGGCGCCCCCATCCAGCGCAGCGTGCTGACCTTCACCACCAGGCTCGCCCGCCACGAGCGCACGCACATGAAGCAGCTCGCAAAGATCGTCGCGGCCGTGCGGCGGTAGTGGCCGCGGCTGTCGGTGCGAAGGGCTAGCGAAGCGGGAGTACAGCGCGGGACTCGTGCAATGTTCAGGGGCGGAACGTGTGTCGTAGCATGCGCTGCCGCCCGATGTGTCGTTGACTGCAACCGTGGCAGGGATGTGCCCTGCCTTTTACCCCTGTGAAACTGTCGACGACATTGTTTGCAGTGGCGTAGCGTCTCTTCGGGGCGCAGGAGGCGGAGCATGGTAGACACCATTCCTCTGGAACATGTCGGCATTCGCACGACTGCCGAGACGTTTGAGCCGACGATCCGGCTCTACACCGAGGTGTTCGGCTGGCGGGTGATCGAAGAACGGCCCTCGACCGGGCCGCACGACCGGCTAGCGTTCATCTCCGATGGCCGGGGTGGTGCGTTCGAAGTCTTCGTCAGCAGCCGGACGACCGGGTGCATCGAGCACCCCGCACATCTGGCCTTCGCCGTGCCGTTCGACGATTTCCCGGCGCTCGCCGAGCGCCTCAACCAGGCTGGCGTCACACTCGACCCACCGTTCATCAATGAAGTCGGCGACCGGATCGCGTTCTTCAGCGACCCGGCCGGCAACCGCGCCCAGATCATCGGAAGGCTGAAGGCTCTGCCGTCGCGTACGGGCTAGCCCAGCAGCGATTGATGCACCATGGCTCCGGCGATGGCGCCGCTGTAGAGGGCGGCGGGGAGGCTCTTCATCATTTCGCTGGCATCCCCTGCGGCGTAGACGCCGGGAATGGTGGTCTGGCGGGTGGCGTCCAGCCGCAGCATGGGGCCAAGCTGGGTGTCGTCTATAGCGCAGCCGAGGTGTTCGGCCAGCGGGTTCGGGAAGCGCCATGGCGCCGCCACGAAGATGGCATCCAGCGCAACCACCCGCCCGCTCGCCAGGCGTGCGCCGATGAGCCGGTCGTCGCGGCTGATGATTTCGGCAACTTGCCCATCTTCAATCTGCAAGCCGCGCGCAACGAGGGCGCTGCGATCGGCAGTTGTGAGGTCGAGGCTGTTGTTGGTAAGCAAGGTCGTCGGTCCCCAGTCGGGGATCATGCGCGCCTGGTGGAGCGCCGGTGCGCCGAGGGCCAGCACGCCCAGGCGCTGGCCGGCGAACTCGAAGCCGTGGCAGTAGGGGCAGTGCAACACATCCTTGCCCCAGCGTTCGCGCAGGCCGGGCAATGGCGGAAGATCGTCTACCACCCCCGTGGCGAGGATCAGCCGGGCGGCTGTCTGGGTCGTACCGTCCGCCAGTTCGATGGTGAAGCCGTTGGGGGTTGAGTCGGCGCTGAGCGCGTTGCCATGGAGGCTCCTGATGCTCGGGTAGCCGGCGAGCTCCGCCCGAGCCGCCTGGAGAATGCTGCTGGGCGAGCGTCCGTCCTGGCCGAGCAGGTTATGGGCGGCCTGAGCGAAGCGGTTGCGCGGGCTGCCGGCATCGATAACCAGGGCGCGCTTGCGGGCACGCCCCAGTGCCAGGGCGGCGGAAAGGCCGGCGTAGCTGCCGCCGACAATGATGACATCGAAATCCATGGTGAACCCTCCTGTGGATCAGGCAACGAACAGCGACATTGGTTGGGGCCGCATGACAGATGCGCGAGAGCGACCGGGCTACGTCGGTGCGGTCGTGGGCGGTGGGCCGCTCGCAGCGGCTGCGTCCAGCCGGCGCTGGAACCCTGCCGCGAGATCGGCGAGGGTGATCTCGCCCAACCTGCGGACCAGCAATGCCTCGGCTTCGGCATAGACGCCACTGAGCGCGCCGGTGACGGTCGCGGCGATCAAGCAGCCGTGCGGGTCCGCATCTCCCACCGGCAGCAGGTCGTCGCGGTCACCCACCACCGCATACACCTCGCGCAGCGAGACCTCAGCGGGCGGGCGTGCAACCAGCCAGCCACCACCGTGTCCCTTGGTCGAGGTCACGATGCCGGCCTCGCGCAACCCGGCCAGCGAGCGCCGCACGACGACCGGGTTGGTCCGCAAGTGCGCCGCCAGCGCTTCCGACGTGGTAGGCCGTTCACCTGCCTCCGCCAGGTGGGCCAGGATGTGCAGGGCAACCGAGAACCGACCATCGCGCTTCATGTAACTATCATAGTTACATGACGCTCAGATGTCAAGCGGGCGGCTATCGGCTCTCAGCTATCGGGAGTTCTGGTTCGGGACATCACCCCTGAGGCGCCCAATCCAAAACTCCTGACAGCTGATAGCTCACAGCTGATAGCTCTAAATACTCCCGCGCCACACGTTTCGGCACGACCATGCACCAGGCGTCGATCACGAAATCGCGCATTTCTTCTTCGTCGAGCTTGTCCAGCCGCACGCCGACCCAGTTGAAGCGCATGTCGGAGGGGCGGGGAAGCAGGAACTTCTCTGGGTCGCTCTCAACCAGCGCTTCGCGCATCTCCTTGGGGAAGGCAAACTCCAGCAGGGACTGGTCGTGCGAGAAGGCCAAATAGACGACCTGGCCGACGCGGAACTTGACCCGCCCGTAAACGAGCGCCTCATAGGACCGGGGCAGGGTTGCTGCCAGGCTGCGGACATCTTCGAGCGTCACCACGTCAGCACGTCTCCTTGCGGGCGGCCATCTCGCGGCACGAGTGCCGGGGCAGATGCTAGCAGGTGTTGGGCGCAATGGATGGACCCGATGTGCCGTCTGGCCACCGGGTCCGCGTTGGGGAGGCAGGGTGGGCGTCAGTCGGCCAGCGCGCCTTCGGGCGAGCGCTCTCCGGCGTCGCGCGAGGCGGCGGTCCCGCGGGCTGGTGCGCCGTCGATGTGGATGTGCGGCAGCCAGGCGAGCTTGGCCGGCAGGTACCAGTTGCGTTCGCCGAGCAGCGCCATTGAGGCCGGTACCAGCACCATGCGCACAATTGTCGCGTCCAGCACCACCGCTACAGCCAGGCCGAAGCCGAACTGCTGCATCGCGCTGAGGTCGGTCAGGGCGAAGCCGCCGAAGACCCCGACCATAATCAGCGCCGCGCCGCTGATGAGCCGCCCGGTGGAACGCAGCCCGCTCGCCACCGACTGCTCGTTGTCGCCGGTAAGGTCGAACTGTTCCTTGATGCGGCTCAGCAGGAAGACGTGGTAGTCCATCGAGAGCCCGAAGAGGATCGTAAAGAGCATCAGCGGGATGAAGGCGTCGATGCGCTCGACCTGGCGGAACCCGAGCAGGTCCGCGCCGATCCCCTTCTGGAAGACCAGCACCAGCAGCCCGTAGGATGCGCCGACCGAGAGCAGGTTCATCGCGATGGCCTTGAGCGGTACGACGATCGAACGGAAGGCCACCAGCAAGAGCAGGAAGCTGATTGTCAGGACGAAAGCGAAGACAATCGGCAGCGCCGAGCGGACCATGGAAGTGGTGTCGACCATCAGCGCAGTATCGCCGGTAACGTAGACCTCGGCGTCGGTCGCGGCGAAGTGGGCTGGGATGTACTCCCCGCGCAGACGCTGCACGGCGTCGATCGCCTGCTCGCTCTCGCCGTCGCCGTTCAGCGCGACGTCAATGCGCACGAGGTCGGCGCCCTCGGCCGTTACTTGGGTTGCCGCGCCGAAGAACGGGTCGCTCGCCAGTTGGCCGAGCAGCCCAGTAATGGCCTGCTGGGTGGCTGGCGTCGTGACATCGTCGGCGGCCACGACGATCGTCACCGGCTGGTAGTCCGCGCCGGGGAACTCGCGCTCGAAGGTGCTGAAAGCGCGCATACTGCTGGAGTCTTCCGGCAGGATGTTCAGCGTCTCGTGCCCGAAGTTGAGCTGGAAGGCGAAGCTGGTCAGCACGAGCAGGAGGCCGGCCGATGCAACCAGGCTGACCAGCGGGCGGCGCATTACGGCAGCGCTGGTCCAGTTCCAGAAGCCGTGCGCGGTTGCCTCCGTGCCGGCTGCCGCGCGCTGGTAGCCGATGAACGGTACCTTGCCGCGGTTGATCCGGTCGCCAAGCAGGCTGAGGATTGCCGGCAACAGGGTCAGCGTCATCAGCACCGACACGGCAACGACCAGGATCGCCCCGGCAGCGATGCTCGTCAGCAGGTTCCAGCGCACCAGCAGCAGGCTCAGCAACGACACGATGACCGTCAGCCCGGAGAAGAGGACCGCTTTGCTCGACGTCTCACCGGCGCGGGTGATCGCATCGAGCGTGTTCAGCCCATGCTCGCGCTCCTCGCGGACACGCGAGACGATAAACAGCGCGTAGTCGATACCGACCGCCAGCCCGATCATGAAGATCATCTGCACCACGCCCATGTGCAGGTTGGCGACGTGCGACACTGCCATCGCGATGCTCATCGTCACGAGCAGCGCGACGATGGTCAGGACGATCGGCAGCCCAGCCGCCACCAGTGTCCCGAATACCACCGCCATCACGACCAGCGCGACGAGAATGCCGATCGACTCGCCGCGCGCGATATCCGCTTCGGCGATGGTGTTGAAGGTGTCGGTCACGCTCACCGCGCCGAGGGTCAACACCTCGAAGCCCGGCGCGGGGATCTGGCGCGCGCGGATCAGGTCGATCACCGGCAGGGCGTCGTGGATCGCGTCCTGTGGGTCGCCGGCGAAGGTGGCGACGATGATCGTGCGCTGCCGGTCGAACGACACCAGTTCTTCCTGGCCGCTGTCGTAGTAGGTTTCGACGCTCGCCACCAGGTCGCTGTGCGCGGCGATTTCCGCGGCGAGGGCAGCGACGACCGCTTGGAACGCCGGGTTATCGACGGTCAGGTCGCTGGAGGACACGATCACGAACTCCTGGGCCGGGTCTTCCACGCCGCCGTTGAGGCGTTGGCCGATGAGCGTGTCGGCCGTGCGCGCTTCGAGGTCGGCGCGGATCTCCTCCTCCGCCGAGAAGCGGTCGCCCAGGGTCAGCATGGTCGCCAGGCCCAGCACAAGGACAACCGCCCAGCTGGCGACGACGAGCCAGGGCCGCCGCGCGGCGTTGCGGGCGAGCGTTCCGGTGATGCCTGTTGGGTTCATCGACTGGTCCCTTCCCACCCGGCGACGTTGCCGGGCGTCACGAAACTCCGGCACGGCGCCGGTGGTTGCCAGGTTCCTGCTGCGTCAGAACACGAGAGTGCCTGGCAGCACGCGCTGCCAGGTTCAGGGGTCCGGTGTTTCCGGCACGCTCGGGTCCAGCAGCCGGACCGAGATCAGCGGCGCGCCGACATCGCGCACCCGGCGCAGCAGGCCGTGGAGCGCTGCCTGGTCGACGACCGAGCCGGTCAGCACGGTGGCGCCATCTGCTTCCAGCGAGATGGTGAGCGCCCCGAACCACTCCGCCCACTCCTGCCCCAGGTGGCCGGCGAGCCGGATCTGGTAGACCAGCGGCTTGCTGGCATCCCCTGCTGCGGTCGTCTGCATCGCCATCGTCCTGCTCCCTGCTCCGGCGGGCGGTTGCCCACGGTCACTGGTGCAGAGCCTAGTGGCAGGGTGGGGGCACTCGGCAGACACCAAAGTGTTGCTGGGGGTGTTGTTTCTGCGGCGATGGTGGGTGTGGGCTAGATCAGGCCGAGCTCGCGCGCGCGGGCGACCGCTTCGGTGCGGCGCTGCACCTGCAGCTTGCCGAAGATCGCGCGGTTGTGGCCCTTGACCGTGTCCAGCGCCAGGAACAGGCGCTCGCCGATCTCACGGTTCGAGCGCCCCTGGGCGATGAGCTGAAGCACCTCCAGCTCGCGACGGCTCAACGGTTCGACCAGCGGTTGCACCGGCAGTGCTGTGGCTCCGTTTGGAGTCGCTGCGTCCGCAGTGGCCAGCAAGCGGCCAACGTAGGCAGGGCGCACCCCGGCTGCCTGCGCAGCAGCCAGCAGGCGCAGCATCGGCGCGCCTTCGTCCAGGAACACCCGCAGGCAACCGACCGGCTCGCCCAACGCCAGCGCACCGGCAAGCGCCGCCTGTGCCGCCGCGTGCGCACCGAGCGCCTGCTGGGCAATGGCTTCCAGCACGAGCACCCGCAAATGGTCACCCTGCCAGCCCTCGGCGGCGGTGTGCTGGCGGAGCGGCCCCAGTACGTCCAGCGCGGCAGCGGGGTCCCCCTGGGCCAGGTGCACCCGCGCACGGCTCATCGGGAGGTCATACTGCTGGGCCAGTTCCCCGGCAGCGGTACCATCGCCGAGCTGCAGCAGCGCCAGAACCTGCACGCTGGCGATCTCCGGCAGTCGGAACCAGAAATTGCGCTGGCGCGCCATCTGCTCGGTTGTCGC
>QEUZ01000151.1 GCA_003577355.1 Chloroflexota bacterium
GATCGTCTTTTGTCCTTCCAACCCGATCGTCTCGCTTGGGCCGATCCTTGCGCTGCCGGGCATGCGCGCGGCGCTGGCGGCTAGCCTGGCTCCGAAGATCGTCGTCTCGCCGCTCATCGGTGGGCGGGCGTTGAAGGGGCCGGCCGACCGGATGCTGACGACGCTGGGCCACAAGCCGTCGTCACTGGGGGTGGCACGTATCTACGCCGGCATCGCTGATGGCATTGTGCTCGACCACGCTGATGCCGACCTGGTCGCGGCGATCGAAGCGGAGGGCTTCCGCACTCTGGTCACCAATACGGTGATGCACACTGATGCCGACCGCGCCCAGCTGGCCCGCGACACCCTCGATTTCGCCAGGAGCCTCGCCGGCGCGGTGCTGACTCCGTGACAGCCCCGCTGCGCGTCGTTGGGTTGCTGCCGGTGCGGCGCCTCGACGATGCCAAGGGGCGGCTTGGCCCGACCGTTTCGCCGGAAGACCGTGCCGGCCTGGCGTTGGCGCTGCTGCAGCGCGCGATATGCGCGTTGTTCGATGGCGGCGTCGAGCGGGTCGCGGTCATCACGCGCGACGAGCGGCTCATCGACAACCCGCCGGATCCCCGGCTGGATATCCTGCAACAGGTGGATCGTGGCCTGAACCCTGCGGTTGTCGCTGGGCAACGCTGGGCGGAGTCGGTAGGCGCCGATGCGCTCCTGATCGTATTGCCCGACTTGCCGCTGGTCCGTGGAGCGGATATCGCTGCGGTGCTGGCGGCTGTTCCCAGCGTTCCCGGCGCGGTGCTGGCCCCCGACCGCCATAACACCGGTTCCAACGCACTGCTGCTGGCCCCGCCAGGGTGTATTGCTCCAGCATTCGGCGAGGGTAGCGCCCCGGCGCACCGGGCTGCGCTGTCCGCTGCAGGTGTACCGTGGTCTGAGGTGCGCCGGCCAGGTCTGAGCCTGGACCTCGATACCCCGGACGACCTGGCACGCCTGGCTGAGCTTGGCATTGATTGGCGGGTGATGCAAGACAGTTGAACGGGTGAGGCGGCGCCGATTCAGGTTGCGCGGGTTGTCCTTCCTGAATGGGTATGTTGGGCTATCGTCGATGTCGCGGTCCCAGCCTATGCTCGGGGTATGGCATCCTGTGCCCGCTGACGGGAGAACTACGTGAAGAAGCTCTTGCCCCTGCTGTTCGCTGCACTGCTCCTGCTGGCGTGTGGTGGCGGTTCCAACAACGTCGACCCGACAGCCGTCACCGGCGTGACACCCAGCATCAGCGGCGACCTGCCGGCGACCAGCACCAGCGAAGTACCCCCGTCAGCAACCGCGACAACACCCCCGGTAGCGACACCCACTCCAAGCCCAGAGCCGACCGCGACCGATATCGTGATCAACGTGCGCACCGCCACACCCAGTGCGCCGACTGCGACCAGCTCCGCCGGAACCGACCCAGGCGACGCCAGCGCGCTGGAGGCGAAGCTCGCCGAAGTGCTGGCAAACACTGCCGAAGTGCGTGGCCTGGCCGCGCCGGATACGTTCCCGGCTGAAATCATCAGTCGCGAGCAGTTGCGCGAAAACCTGCTGGCGCTGTTGGAAAGCGATTACTCCCAGGAGGAGGCCGACGCAGAGGCGCTGGTGCTCTGGTTGCTGCGGCTGATCCCCGACCGTGATATCGACCTGTATCAGCTGCAGCTCGATTTGCTGAGCGAGCAGGTGTTGGGCTACTACGACCCGGAGACTGACGAGCTCTACATCATCAGCGAATCCGGTGATGCGTTGACCGCTGAAGCGGAGTACACCGCGTCGCACGAGTTCGTGCATGCCTTGCAGGATGAACACTTCGACCTGGAGCGGATCCGTGAATATATCGATATCGATGCGGACCGCGACCTGGCGGCGACGGCGCTGGTTGAAGGAGATGCCACGCTCGCGAGCACACTCTACCTCTTCCAGTACATGGACCTGCTGGCCGCTGGGGACCTGTTGTCCGGCGCTTCTGGCTCGACTGAGGTGCTCGACAATGCGCCCCCGTACATTGCCCAGTTGCTCTATTTCCCCTACGAACAGGGGTCGGAGTTCGTCTCTCAGCTGTATCTGAGCGGCGGCTTCGAAGCGGTCGATAGCGCGCTGGAAGACCCGCCAACCTCAACCGAGCAGATCCTGCACCCAGAGAAATACACTGCCCGCCAGCGCGACGAACCGCGCGAGGTGCTCCTGCCGGAGGTGCTGACGGCCGTCGGGGCAGGCTGGCAGGAGACCGTTGCGGACACCGTGGGCGAGTTCGACCTGCGGTTCATGCTCAACGAAAACGGCGCCTCCAACGCAGAAGGAGGGGCCGCTGGCTGGGGTGGCGCGCGCTATGTCCTGCTGGAGAACGGCGACGATGCAGTGGTGGCCCTCAGTACCGTTTGGGATACTCCGGCTGATGCAGAGGAGTTTTATCGTCAGTTGCTGCAGACGCTTCCGTCCGGCGCGCAGAGCAACGGCATTGTCAGTGTCGATGGCCGCGCGATTGTCGTGACGCGCTCCGGCGATGCGGTGGTCTATGTTGCTGGGACCGATGAGGCTGCCGTCTCGGCAGTGCTGGCGGCGTTCGCCGTGGCGGTCTGACCACGACAGTAAATCCTCCTGCTGGTATGCCAACGAAAGCGGTGAGATGCGGATCGAAACCAACCGGCTGGTGCTCCGGGAGTTTCGCCCCGAGGACTGGGAGGATATCGCGGCCTACTGGGCGCTGCCGGTGCACCAGCGCTATTACGCCGATGTGCCGGACCGCGACGAGTTCGTGCGCGAGCTGGTGACGATGTTCGTGGGAACCCAAGCGGAGGAGCCGCGCCGGCGCTGGCACATGGCGGTGACCCTGCGTGGCGACGACCGGCTCATCGGCAACTGCAACCTGCGGGTGAACAACCCCGAACTTGGCGAGGCCAATATCGGCTACGAACTGCACTCGGCCCAGTGGGGGAAGGGCTACGCAACCGAAGCGGCGCGCGCGATCGTCGGCTTCGGGTTTCGTGACCTTGGCCTGCACCGCATCTGGGCGGAGTGTGTGCTGGATAACGTTGGTTCGCAACGGGTGCTTGCCAAGCTCGGCATGCAGCGCGAGGCCCACTTCCGCGAGCACCAGTGGTACAAGGGCCGCTGGTGGGACACGCTCATCTACGCGATGCTCGACCGCGAATGGGAGCCGCACGACGATTTCGTTGTGGTTCGCTGAGGCTCGTTGCCTGCATGCGTAGGGCATGCCAGTGGCGCTCCTGAGCCGGAGTCCACTGGGCTATGACTGGAAGCACAGCACTGGCGCTTGTCGTGGCGCCTCGTGTGGTGCATCCGCTCCTCTGCGGCCGCCGACGCACCATGCAGCCCAACTGGATGGTCCTTGCGAACCTGCCGTCGTCCGCTACTGATACATGCGGGTCAGTTTGCCGCCGGTGAACTTCCAGCCCTGTCTGCCGGGGAAGTCGGCGAGCATCCTGCGGTTGAGGGCATCCCCACGGTCGATCGCGTAGATCACGTTCGTGTCCAGTTGTGGCGTGTTCTCAATGAAAAAGGGCGCGTACTCGTTCCACTTTGCGACGGTGACGAAGACGACTGCATTCTCCAGCTCAGCCGCTTCAACCGTCCGCAAGCCGCTATCGTTGACGTTGTTCCAGCCGCGATAGGAGCGGATCGTCTCACGGCTGAAGTTGGTGGCGGCGTGCAGCGAGAGCAGCAGGACCGCGATGAACGCCAGCGACGCAGCGCCCTGGGCAACCTGGCGGTTGCCGCGCGAGGCCAGCGTCCCGGCTGCCGAAAGCCAGCCAGCCAGCAGGATGATGCCGCGCGCCGACAGCAGCGTGAGCGCCGGCAGCGCCTCAAAGTAGTAGCGCGGGCCATACATCTGGCCTGGGGTCGGGTAGGCGACGTGGACCGTGACCAGCGTCAGCGTCATCGCCAGCAGGGCGATATCCCAACCGGTCCCGGCGGGGAGCGCTTGGGCGGCCTGGCGTCGCCTGGCGAGGCGCGCCCTGCCCAAGCGGTAGGCGCCTGCTCCAAGCCGCAGCAGCGCGGTCAGCGCGGCGATGGTCGCCGGCAGCAAGCTGAGTCGTAGCGGCCAGCCATAGAGGTAGTCTGCGATCATTTCCACGTTCATGCGCGTGAAGCGCAACCCCTGAGCGACATCGTGGTGGCCGGTGATGCCGATCCCAGCGCCGAACCCGATCTTGTCGAACGGCCACCAGAGCTCGTAGGCGCTCTTGAATGGATTACCGGTGGTCAGGTTGTTGTACAGGAGCAGCAGCGCGACGAACGGCAGGAAACAGCCGGCCATTGCCAGGTAGCTGGGGACCCTGCGGCGCTCGCGTAGCATATCGACCAGCGCCCACGCTGCGAACGGTACGGCGACACCGACCGCGGTGAGTGGCCGGGTGATGAAGAGCATCCCCAACGAGAGTCCAGCAGCTCCGGCAAGCCAGAAGTTGTTCGCCCGGCGCGCTGCCTCGAACAGCAGCAGGAACCCAAGTGTCCAGGCCAGGCTGACCACGTGCGACATCAACGAGCCAGCCTGCAACAGGAAGAAGGGCGAGCTCACCAGAAGCGCCGCTGCCAGCAGGGCGATCTGCGCGCTGTAGATGCGCCTGCCGAAGATGAACAGCAGCCAGACACAGCCCGCGCCGGCGAGCGGGTTGACCAGCCAGACGCGGTCAACCAGGGCGCCCAGCGCCAGCACTGCCGGGTAGCCGGGCAAGTACTTCCCGTACCAGTGGCCGTTGCGGAAGATGATGAACGGGGCGCGGAAGAAGTCCGGCTGTGGCGGTGCTTCGACCAGCAAATGGCCGGAAGCGATTGTCTTGGCCTGAAAGATGAATGCGACTTCGTCCTCAACGTGGGGGAGTCGCTCGAAGACCCGCGTCGACACCAGCAGCCCACCGGCCAGCGCCGCCACGGCCAAGCAGAGCGCCAGAACCGCTGGGGCATCGATGGCGGGTTTACGCCGGGGGCGCACACCGGAGCTGGGCGCTTGCTGAGCATCCTGGCGTGGTTCGTCAAGCACGACTGACACGCTAGCGCGGCTCCTGTTGGACTCGAACGCCTGCGTTGGTCAACTGGCCCCTCGCGCTTGTGGCGGGGAATGTGTACGAAATGAACTGTCTCGACTGAGTGAGCCAGCGCACGTCAAACCCTGTTACCTGTCATCTGTTGCCTGTTACCTCACAGTAGAACACGTATGATGCCTGAACGACACGAATGCTGTCGCGAAGTGGGGGTGGGGCATGCGCGCGCTGATCTCCGACAGGGTCGTGACGCTGGGTGGGGGAACTGGATCGTTCACCATGCTCTCGGAACTGAAGAAAGTCGCCACGCGGCTCTCCTCGGTCGTGGCGATGACCGATTCTGGTGGGTCGTCGCGCCGGCTGATGGACGAGTTTGGCAGGCCGTTGCCACTGGGCGACCTGCGCCAGGCGCTGGTGGCCCTCTCGCGCTCCAGCCGGCTGTGGGGCGACCTGTTCTCGTACCGCTTCCCCGACATCGCCAATGGGGCGGGTGTCGTGGGCGGGCACTCCCTCGGCAACCTGATCCTGCATGCATTGGAAGACATGAACGGCGGCGACCTGCTCGGCGCGTTGGACGATGCCCAGGAGTTGCTCAACACTGCTGGGCAGGTGATCCCGGTAACGCTCGACCAGGCAACGCTCTGCGCCGAGCTGGCCGATGGCACCCTGGTACGGGGTGAAACGGCGATCGACCGCCCGCTCAACCGGCCAGTGCTGCCGGTGCGCCGGGTGTTCCTCGACCCGCCAGCGCGGGCCACCCCGCGCGCCCGCAAAGCTCTGGAGCGGGCCGACCGCATCCTGATTGGGCCGGGCGACCTCTACACCAGCGTCGTCCCCTGCCTGCTGGTCGATGGCGTCCCCGAAGCGATCCAATCCAGCGAAGGGGAAGTCGTCTACATCTGCAATGTGATGACCAAGCACGGTGAAACCGATGGCTACGCTGCATCGGACTTCGTGCGCGAGGTCCATCGCTATCTGGGGCGGCGGGTCGACACGGTGGTGGTGAACACAACCGAGCACCCGCCGGAGCTCTTGGCGCGCTATGCCGGAGAAGGAGCGCAGCCCGTTGTGCCGGATCTCGACGCCCTGCGTGCCCTCGTGCCGCGGGTGATCAGCGGACCATTTGCCTCGACCGAGCGCATGATCCGCCACGACGCGGAACGGGTCGTCCTCGCCCTCTGGCCGGAGCTGTAAGCGCGGGCTATTGTCCGCCTGATGCCCGCCCCGTACTAGTGGGCTACGCCCAGACAACACCTTGCTGGCCATGAAGTCCCGATTCGGGACCCACACCTTGACCTTGCCGGTTTGGCGGAACAGGATGGGTGCAAACGGTACGTTCGACGCGCGCAGAGCGCCGTTCGCGCTGGGAACGCGAACCTTCGGATGGATGCTGTCCCAATGGCTGCGACACTCGCTACCCCGCTCGACCACAGTCACCCCCGCCTGTTACGCGGCGACTTGAGCAAGCGGCACACCCTCGCGGAGTATGTCGCCGATGGCGGCTATGACCGCAATGCCTGGAGCATGTCACCCAGCGACCTGCGAACGCTGGTCGGTGCGAGTGGGCTATCCGGGCGCGGAGGGGCAGGATTCCCGGCTGCTGTCAAGTGGGAGCGTGTCGCTGCACAGCCTGGGCAGAAGGTGCTGGTGGTGAACGCCGCTGAGACCGAGCCAGGTAGCGCCAAAGACCGCCTCCTCTTGCTCACTCGTCCGCACGCCGTGCTCGAAGGTGCGCGCCTCACCGCCCTCGCCATCGGTGCGACGGAATGTGTGCTCTACCTGCCGGAACGACGGCAACAGACGTGTGCGGCAGTGCTGGCAGCGCTCGGGGAGCTCTGTCCGACCAGTCACCTTCGTTGGCGGGTTGTCGGCGCGCCGGCTGCCTATGTGGCCGGTGAGGAGAGTGCGGCGGTGCAGCGTGCTAACGGACGGCGAGCCGTGCCGACCTACAAGCCGCCGCGTCCCTTCGAGCGCGGCGTCGCTGGCCGGCCGACGCTGGTACACAACGTAGAAACCCTTGCCAACGTGCCGTTGATCGCCCGCTATGGTAGCGACTGGTTCCGCTCGGTCGGCACGCACACCACCCCTGGCGCCGTGCTGGTCACGCTATCTGGCTCTATCGCACGGTCGGGGGTATGTGAAGTGCCAGCGGGTACTCCACTCGTCGAGATCATCGAGGGTTTGGGCGGTGGGACCGGCGATGGCTTTCCGGTGCAGGCGGTGCTCCCAGGCGGCTACTTCTCCGGCTGGCTCAGCGCCGATGCGCTACACGCCGGGGTGCGGTACGTGCGTGATGACCTGGGGCGCTTTGGCGCGTCTCCCGGCTCTGGGGCGATCAGCGTCGTGTCGGATGGGGTTTGTGGGCTGTATCAGGCGGCTGCATTGCTGCGCTTCTTCGCGGACCAGTCGGCGCGTCAGTGTGGCATGTGCATCAACGGCACCGCAGCGATGGCAGACGCGCTGGGCCGGATTCTACGCGGCGCGGCTCGGCCCGATGACCTGTCGCAACTGGAGCGCTGGGCAACACGCACGCTGCCAGGTCGTGGAGCGTGCGGGCATTTGGACGGGGCCGCGCTCGCGGCGCGCAGCGCGTTGCAGGTGTTCTCCTCTGAGATCCAGGAGCACCTGCGTTTTGGGAGCTGTGGTCGGCCGGAACGACTCGTCCTGCCTGGCATCGACCCGAAGGGTATGTCGATCTATGACCGTGACGAACGCCGTCCATTTGCGCGTGCGCATCAACCCGCTGCGCTGCGTCCGCTTCGGGTTCTGCAGTGAGTTCTGCCCGGAGCATTTCGAACTGGACGACTGGGGCTACGCTCTGGTTAGGGATTTCGAGGTGCCGGTTGAACGGGAGTCTATCGTGCGCCGTACCGCCGCCCTCTGCCCGACCGGCGCGATCAGCCTGGAGCCGGTGGGGAACTCCACTGATGGATCGCCTCACGGTACTCCCAACTCCGTCACGCGCCTCTTGGCACTGCAGCGTCGCCGGAAATGAGCGCACAGGAACCTGAGGAACGCATGTGCTCTGTCAATGCTCCTGCCGAAACGTGCGGCGCTGGGCAACGCCGGCGCCTCTTGCGCTCCATTCGCATCGTGCGGGTTGCGGTCCTCGCTGGCAGTATCGTCCTGACCGCCGGCTTCAGTGTGCTGGCTGCACATCACACGGCCGACGCGAACGGCGCGGCGGTGGAACGTTCCGTCTCCTCCAACGAGGGATACACGGATGAGTAGCCTGGACCCCGAACTGGCCTGGTACGTCGCGCGCGGCAGCGGCCTGGTAGCGTACCTGTTGATGGCGATCTCGGTGTGTCTGGGGATCGCAGTAAGCAAGCGTTGGCATGCTGAACGTGTACCGCGTCTTCTCGTTGCCGAAGCGCACCGCTCAGTCGTCTCGACACTCTACATCTTCATCATCCTGCATATCGTCACGGTCGCGACGCATATGCCGGAGCAGGTCTCCAGTCTGGACTACGTTGTGCCGTTGCTCAGCGACTACCACACCAAGCGGATGGCGTTGGGGATCGTCGCAACCCAGTTGGCCTTTGCTCTGGGATTGAGTGTCTGGGCACGGAAATGGATCGGCTTTCGGGCCTGGCGCCTGTTGCATTGCCTGGCGTATCCGATGTTCCTGGCCGCGCTATCGCACGGCATTGCCGCCGGGAGCGACACCAGTACGATCTGGGGCATGGCCGTCTACGGGGGGAGCATCCTCGCGGTGCTGTGCGCGACCGCGTGGCGGTTGCGTTGCACAGCACGTGTGGCCGTCCTTCGTCCACGCTCGGTGTGGAGCCGCGTCGGCGGGTCTGCGTAGACGTTCTGCAGCCGGCGCGGCTGGACGTGGTCCGACGCAGCGGCGGCTCCGAATGCGCTCAGCTCACTGGTTCCCGGTCATCTCACGTCAGTAGCGGCGCAGGGTTGTGACAGCCGGCACGCGGTTGTACATCCAGATCGCCAATGGCAGGCCGATGAGCGACACCGATGCGGCCCAGGCGACCACCAGCCAGATTGCCGAGAGCCACCAGCCAATCAGCACAAAGTAGAGCGCGCGCAGCACGAACGGGGGCTGCGCGAGGCTGCTCTCCTGCACCGACACGCCGGCGGCGTCGATCGTTGTGACAAGCTTGGATGACGGCTCACGCAACGTTGCAATGCGTGGCAGTTTGTTGATCATCACCAGGCCCAGCGGCATCGGGATAATCAGGATGATCAGCACCCAGGCGATCGCTGTCCAGATCAGCGAGAGCCATGAGCCGATGAAGATGAACCAGAGCACGGAGATCAGGCAACCGGGGCCACCGCGCTTGACCTGGACGGTACTGGCGCTGGACGACGTGTCGATCATCGATGGCTCCTTGCTAGCGCGTCGGGACGCCTGCGTTCGAGATACCGCCGATCGGGTTCAGTCATCGGACAGGATAGCGCACGTTCGACGTGTGGCAGGGCAGCGGCGGGTTCCCGGCAATACTCCAGGAGCGTGCCGGCAGTGGCTTGCAGCAGCGGATAATCGTCGATCCCTGGCTGGTTGCGCTGTCGGTCTACCTCGGCCTAACCAGCTCGCGCGCCAGCAACTGTTGCCAATGCCACGGCACGGTTGAGCGCGACGACTGCCGCGCGCAGCACCCGCAGCACGTTATCGCATTGCGTCAGGATCGCGCTCCAGGCGGTCGCGGCGGTATGGCAGGCTGCGATCGTGCTCGTCCAGCAACCCTCCGGAATCGGTGCGCACAGGCAGGCGCTCG
>QEUZ01000152.1 GCA_003577355.1 Chloroflexota bacterium
TTCCGCATGTCGTACATCGAAGGCGACACGCCGGTAGACATGCTGATCTATGTCCAGTCCACCCCCGATGTCACCCGCGTCGTCGAGGAGATGGGGATCCTGTCACGCGAGCTCACCGGTGGTTTGGACATGACGGTTGCCTACGATTCCGGAACGTCGTGGCCGATGCAGTGGTATCTGCGCAATTACACCGACCGGCGTTTCTTTGGCTCGACGCTAAACGAGCCGCCGGATGCCGCGATCGTCCTCATCGCCAACGACAACTTGACCGCGTCGAATCTGGACATGCTTTCCGGCTACACCTATCAGGAGTACCCAATGCGCTGGTGGTTCCCGGAAGATGAAACCTACCGGCGCTTCGCCTATGCGCCGGAACTGAAGAATGAAGCGCGCCAGAACTACCAGAACAGCGACCCGCCCCCGTACAGCGCGATGGATGTGCTCGCGAGCGTCGGACGCTCACTCTGGAGCATGCGCGAACCACAGCAACAGGCCAAAATGTTCCGGCTCGTCGCCTTTCGAGAGCTCTGGGCGCCGATCGGCTCGTACAACTTCCGCGTCTACGTCCGGAACGACTTGCTCGAAACCTGGAATGCGATCCGCTATTAGGTTGTCCGGCGTAGCGCCGCACTGTTAGGAAGGATGCCGAACCGGTGAGTCGCGACCTGCCGCTGGCGGAGCATGATGGGTGGGAACACGGTCCAGGTCGCACCGCGTCACCGCTCGACCGCACGTTCGAGCTATCCGTCGCCGCCGGTCGCTGGATCGTCGTCGCGCTGGCGCTCGCTGTTGGCGCGCTGCTGCGCTACCTGGACCTGGTGCGCTGGCCACTGAGTGTTGGTGAAGCCGAGATCGCGCTCGCGGCGCACAACCTGATGTACGGCTCCGACGTGCCCGACCATTTGCTTGGCATGCCGGCCACGGTGCAATGGGTGGCGCTGTTCCTCTTCGCCGGCGGCTCGACCGAGTCGCTAGCACGTGTCGCCGTGGCAACTGCCGGCCTGACACTCGTGCTCCTGCTCGCGCGCGCCGGTCGCTTTGTTGGATCGGTCCCTGCCGTCGCCGCAGCGGCGCTCGCCGCGACATCCCCGACATTGGTGGCCGCATCACGCCGTATCGACGGCGGTGTCCTGTTGCCGCTGCTCTCGCTCGCGGTCATTGGCGGCGTGATCCTGACACTGCAACGCGGTGGCCTGCTCTGGCCAGCGCTCGCCGGCATCGGTTCCGCGCTGCTGTTTCTGAGCCACCCGCTAGGACTGCCCGCGCTTGCATTGAGCCTACTCGCAGCCTACTTGCTCGAACGCCCAGCTCCACGCCCCAGTCGAGATAGCGCGCTGGCCGCGCTCTCGGCTGCGCTCGGCGCCACTGTGCTCGTGTCAACCGTGTTCCTCACCCGTCCTGTCAGCTTCACTGCGTCAATCGGCGAGAACCTGTCCCTGCTCTGGAACGACCACTTTCGCCAGGCTGGCGACCGCTTCTACCTGCCAGCATTCAACCTGATCCTGAACGAACCGCTCCTCCTCATCCTGTCGATCGTGGCCGTCGTCGCCGCCCCACAGCGCATTCTGGTGCGCGCGCTCGGCATCTGGACAGTGGAAACCTTCATCGTAGTCTCCATCCTGGGCGATATCGGCTTGCCAGGTTTCGCGTTCACCGTTTTACCGCTGGCACTGTTGGCGGGGGTTGGCGCTGCCCACCTGTTTGAGCGCGTCCCTTGGGGAGCGTTCCGGCGTGGCCCGGCCGGCGTCTATCTCGTCGCGTTGCTCCTGGCGGCTGCCGTTTTGCTGGCGATCTTCGGCATGATCACATCGGGCGCCGGAGCCGACCGCACCGAGTGGCTGCTGGAGTTCGGGTTGCTCGTCGCTGTCGGCGTCGTGCCGTTAGCTTGGACGCTCACCATGCTCGGGCAGCGGTTGCACGGGCAGCGCGGCATACTCCTGCTTCTGGCCGCGCTCGTGGTCGTTGGGGCGATTGGCGTGCGCTCGATGGTCCTGGTCGCGTCGGAACGTCCCGGCCTACCGGGCGAACCAACCTCCCGAGGCGCGCTGGGGGCCGACATCCCGATCGTCGTGGCTCGGCTCCAGCGCCTCTCACGCGACCTGACAAACAGCATACGCTCGCCTCAGGACCCTGGCGGAGGCCACGGCTTAGTGATCTCCGTTGACGAACGCATTGCCCAGCCGTTTGCCTGGTACTTCCGCAACTACCCGAACTTCAGCACGTTCAACCCCGACCTGGAACTGCCTCCCGCCGACGCCCAGATCATTCTGCTTGCCGATGGCCGCGACCCGCGCGCGATCGCGCCGGCATACCGGGGGCAGAAGTATCTCTACGAGTACGCAGAGCCAGACCTGTACGCCTCACCGGATTGGGGTGCGTTGCTTTCTGGCATCTTCAGCCCTAGCGACTGGCGCACCTTTAGTGGGTTTGTCCTGGATCGCACCTTCTCCGGCAGGCCGCAGAAGATCGAGTTTGAGATGCTCGCCACCCCTGACATCGCGGCGCAACTCTTCCCGACCGTTGGGCCGTTCTCGCTCGATGAGCGACCGGGCGCAGGGACGGGCGATGGGCAGTTCAGCCGTCCGCGCGGTATCGCCATAGCACCGGACGGGCGCATCTACGTCGTCGATGCGCGCAATGTGCGCGTGCAAATCTTCGATGCGGCAGGCCAGTACTTGGCCCAATTCGGCGGGGAAGGCTTTGGCGCCGGCCAGTTCGCCCGCTTCCCGGGCGGCGGTGGTGGTGGCCCTGGAGGCATCGCCATCGGCGAAGATGGCCGCGTGTACGTCGCCGATACCTGGAACCATCGCATCCAGGCGTTCTCGCCCGAAGGCGCCTTCCTGTTCGCCTGGGGCACATTCTTTGATGCACAGGACGACCCCAACGCCGCAGCGCTTTCTCCCGGCCAGTTCTATGGGCCACGCGGCATCGTCGTCCACGATGGGTTGGTCTATGTGACCGACACCGGAAATGAGCGCGTGCAGGTGTTCACCTTGGATGGCCAGTTCGTGCGCATGTTTGGCGCAACCGGCAGTGGCGATGGGCAACTCCTGGAGCCAGTCGGCATTGCCGTTACGGACGATGGCACTGTGCTAGTGGCAGATTCCCATAACGCCCGGATCGCCCGCTTTACAAGCGAAGGGGAATGGCTTGCGCCGTGGCCGGTGCAGGAGTGGCTGAGCCAGCGCTTTTTCGAGCCATACCTCGCCCTCGGGCCGGACGGCACTCTCTATGCCACAACATCGTCACTCGGTGCGATCCTGGCGTTGGACGCCGATGGCACGCCTCTGCTGCCGCCCGTTGCACCTGAGCTGCGCCAGCCGTTTGGCATCGCCGTGTCGCTCGATGGCAGGCAACTCCTCGTGACCGATGCGACTGTCAACGCGGTCATTCGTGTCCCGATCGGCGAATAGCCGACGACAGAAAGGTCGAGCGTGGAACCGCGCAACCAGAGTGTCACTACCGCCCGCTGCCGGCTTGAGGTGCTTGATTGGCGACCATCCGGTGGTGATGCCGCAGCATTGTTCTGTATCCACGGCATCACTGCCAACGCTCGCGCATTCACGGGCATAGCGACACACCTCCTGCCTGAGGTCGGTTGCATCGCGGTTGACCTCTGTGGCCGTGGAGGCAGCGACAACCCGGTACATGGCTATGGGGTCCCCGGACACGTTGCTGACATGCTGGAGGTGCTCGACGCGCTGGAACTGCCGTGCGTCGATGTCGTAGGGTGGTCGCTCGGCTCACTCATTGCGATGTACCTGGCAGCCCGTGCACCGGAACGGGTGCAGCGGCTCATCCTGCTCGACCCGCCGCTGACGACTCCCAGCGATGTCGCCGCCGCCAGCCTCGCCCGCGGCTGGACGCGCTTGGAGCGCACCTACCCTGATCGCGCGACTGCGCTGGCGGCCTGGCGCGAGTCCCCGTCGCTACCCCCAAATTGGGACGCCGCAGTCGAAGCGTTCGTGGACGCCGACCTGCTGGAGCTACCCGGCGGTGCAGTTGGACACCGCATGAGCCTGGAGACGTTGCAGGCGGAACGTTCCGCTCAAGCGCCGCCACTCAGTTCCGTGATCCCGAATATCCGTGCGCAAACGTTGATCCTTCGAGCAACGGACGCCCTCAGCGTTGAGGGGGACCAGTTGCTCAGCGCCGAGGACGCCCAACGTGCCGTGCGCCTGTTCAGCAACGCGACGGTGCAGGACATCCCCGGCGCCAACCACTACACCATCACGCTTGGCACACCCATGTCGACCATTACCGCTATACGTGCGTTTCTCATCTCTACCGAGTGAGACGCAAGCCCAGTCCTACGCCCTGCCGCGCCGCGGCAAGCGTGCTGCAACGTCGGGGAACGCTGGAAACGGAAGATGCGGCTCTGTCTGGTACCAATAGGCGGTACTGGAGTAATCATCACTGCGCCGGTTGGCATGCCCGTGTTCAATCGTCACGCGAATTGATGTAGAGAACCGCACAGGATCCTCGATATGGTAGCGGTATAGAGTGATCTGCCCGGACCAGTTCGGCCCACCCGGCAGAATCACCCCATGATATGGGCCGTGAAACGGGGTCTTGGGGCACCAGGCGGTGCCGAAGTAGTCTTCTGTGCCAGTCCCATGGAGCGACGGCGGCCAAACCTCGCCGTCAATGAAGATCATGTCGTCCCCTTCGCCATACCAGTTGAACACGTCCTCCGGCACGTAGCGCAAGTTCTCGACATCCAGGTGGCAGCCGACGTAGTGGCCGGTTCCTTCGGCTTCAAGCAATACGTAGTTCCCCGCCCCATCGGGGTTCACCCCACCAAATGAATACTCCTCGTTGTCCATGCCAGCGTCAGAAATGCCGTCGCAAGGGGCTTGGCGGCGCCATTGCGCGTGGAACTGGCCGAGCCCGGCAACGGCATCGGCACTCTGATAGCGTTCGTAGTCGATGTAGTAGTAGACGATCGCGTCGGCATCGCAGTCATTGGTTACTTCCCATCGCGCGCTGGCCGTGAACGGCATTGGGAAAAAGCACGAGAATGCCTTGCCTTCCTCTGGTGCCATTTGCAGAGGCTGCGACCACCAGTTGGTCGTGCGCGCGTGACCCATCCCGAAAAAATCGCCGATCGGCGTCTCGATGCTTGGGTGCTCCTCGCCATCCCACCAGGCGCGCAGCACGAGCTTGCGAAGATGAAGGGCATCATCCGATCGAAGCGTCATCCAGATATGGGTTATCTTCCCTGGGCCGTCGATCTCTGCCAATGTTGCCTTAGCCCCCGGCGGGATCACCAGGTAATCGCGATTGCCGCCAGTGCGGTCCCACGATGATGCACGCCCGGAGCGCGCTGCAACAATGCGTGCCAGGTTGCCCAGCGCGCCAGAACCCATGGCCATCGAGCTCCACCTCATTCCCTTCACGCCAATCCATTTCGGAAGGCCATTGTTGCACGTCGCTTACAGCACTCGACCAAGCTTCCGAGCCTGCACCAGCGTACCGAGCACTTCGAGGATCGCCCAAGCCCCCAAGAGCGAGGTCACATCGCTGGAATCGTACGGAGGCGCAACTTCAACGACCTCCATGCCAAGGATGCCTTCCTTAGCGACATCGGACACGAGGCGCAGGATCTCGCGGGACGTGAAGCCGCCCGGGACCGGCGACCCGGTGCCCGGTGCAAACGCCGGGTCAACAACATCGATGTCCAAAGAGATCCAAACAGCCTTCGCGTTGTGCCAGGCAACTTCCAGCGCGTACTCAACGACGCGGTCCAACCCAAACCGCTCAACGTCGCGCATCGTGATGAAGGTCGTCCCACGCTCACGCGCGTTTCGCACCATTGGGCGCGGGCCAGTTGAGCGCCCGATGCCGATCTGGACGAGGTTCGCTGGCGGGGCGTTGGGAATGTTCGTCGCATGGAAGAATGGCGTGCCGTGAGAGCGCTCATCCAAACCATACTCCGCCGTGTCGGCATGGCGGTCGAAATGGATGATCCCGATGTTGCCGTCGATGTACGGCGCGATGCCGCGCACGTCGGGATAGCCGATTGAATGGTCTCCTCCGAGGACGACTGGGAATACCGCTCGCTCGGCTGCGTAGGAGAGCGCTTTGGCGATCTGGTCGAAGCTCTTTTCCAGATTGCCGGGGATTA
This sequence comes from Chloroflexota bacterium, assembly GCA_003577355.1. Classification (GTDB taxonomy): domain Bacteria; phylum Chloroflexota; class Chloroflexia; order Thermomicrobiales; family CFX8; genus CFX8. The sequence continues at coordinate 6,128 of QEUZ01000152.1, forward strand.
CCGTTACATCCCCGGCATCGACCATCGTCAGCGATTCCTTCAGATCAACGCCGAAATCTGGCAGGAAGCCGCGTTGCATCCCCGACATCGAACGCATGCCCTGTGGACCGTAGCGGGCGCCAGAGCGAAAGCCAGTGCCGCCGTCGTAGGGAGCGCCGATAAACACGACATCCTGCCCGCCGAGCTCCCGCATATCTTCCAAGAAGCGCGCCGGGTTGAATGGGCCAAAGTGTCCATAGCCAACCGGGACCCGGTTGAACAAGGTGATATTGCGGTCACGGATGCTCTCGGCCGGCTCTAGCCCGAACGCCCGCATACGTTCCAGCTCTTCCTTGGCCCGTTTGGTGTCGATCTGCTGTTCGGCCTGTTGTATCCACGTTCCGTGTGTTTCTGCGCGCTGAATGGCAGGATGTCCGGTGGTCATGATTCGGCTCCTCACCGTTGGGCAGTTGGCATCTCGCTGATGCGCGCTAAGATACCAGCAACAATGGCGACGAGCGCCGGCAGGCGCGCAGAAAGTGAGTAATCGATGGCCCTGGATACCCGCACGTTGCCCGGCAGGATCACCCAAGGGGAAGGCGGCAACGTTGTCGCGAGCGGTTGGTGCATCATCGCGTTTGAAATGGTTGGCCACGGCAAACCGCTAGAAGACTGGCGCGGTGAAATGAAGTGCGCCAGCAAAGACGAGCGCGATGGCGCTGCTTCAATCGACGGGGACTTGTACATTCACCTCGATCCATATGGCGGCGTCTTTGAGCCGTGGCACGGACCGGTTCGAGTTGAGGCCGTCGATGCAGACAACGACCCAGACGGCCTCCGCCTGCGCCTCCGTAGCGCCGGGGTCATGAAGCGCTCCTGGGACGATGGCGCGAGCGCCGAGGCCCTCTCGAAAGCAGCGACAGGTTAGCCCGCAACCCGCCGGAATATCGCAGCGGGCCAGCATCCGGAAGGCATGTTACGCTGGACCCGGCGCTCCGAGCACGGCGTACTCAGGCAGCGGCCCCCCGATGAGCGGCAACGCGTAGTCGCGGAACGCCGGACTGATGTCGTGGCCGTCTTGAGCGATCATCTCGTCGGGTAGCGTGCGCTCGACGGCTGCGACGGAATCGAGCGCCACCATGCCGTAGTCGATGGCATATGTTGCGCTTTGACGCCGCTGCAACGTGACCATCACACCGGAGGCGCCGGCATTGGCAAATGCCACTGCCGCGCGGCCCGCGCCTTCCGCTTCAGCGAGGTCGACTGTTGAAACCGCGTGCATTGCCATGCGCGCTATCGTGCCCGGTTTGTCACAGCGCGCCCGCACGCCAAATTGGTCACCCAGGCTTCGCGCCAGTGCCTCGCCGGCGCCTGGGAAGTACGGATGGCCGAACGGGTCAACCCAGGCGGCTGTGCCGCCAGCAACAGGTTCCCCGTTCGCCCAGCGCATCGTCTCAGGCACAACGAGCACCGCATATCCGTGCTGATCGAGCATTGGCTGCACGACACGAAAGAGCGCTTCGGGGTCAGCGAATGGCCGCTCTGGCAGGCAAAGTATGGGACGTGGCAAGCGTGGATGGTCCCACAAGCCTCCAGCCGCAGCAACCCAGCCGGCATTGCGACCCATGACTTCAATGAGCTTGATCGGGTACACATGCGCCATCGCGCGGGTGTCGAAGGCGGAATCGCGCACCGCATGCGCCACGAAGCGCGCCATCGAGCCGTAGCCTGGGCAGTGGTCGGTTCCTGGTAGGTCGTTGTCGATCGTCTTTGGCACAACGATCGTGCGCAACGCGTGCCCGGCAGCAGCGGCACGCTGGTGCAGACGCAGCATTGAATCGGCAGTGTCGTTGCCGCCAATCGCGACAACAAGCGACACAGCGTTCGCGATGCAACGCGTGAGGATGTCGCTCAGCTCCGCGTCAGTCGGGCGGTGCCGGCTCGTTCCGAGCGCAGCTGATGGTGTACGCCGCAAACTGTCGAGCAATGTGTCATCTACAGAGCTGAGATCGAAGTACCTGCTACCCAGAATGCCTTCCACACCGCGGTAGGCGCCGAGTACGCGGCGGAAGCGACCGGATTCCCGAGCAGCGGCGAGCACCCCAACGAGGCTGGCGTTGATCACCGTGGTTGGCCCACCAGATTGCAGCACGAGCAGTGTTTCGTTCGCGATTGGGTCCCTCGAATCTGTTGACAGCGAGCAAACTCCGCACATTGTAGCCAACCTCGTTGGCCAGATTGACGCCGCCTGCGGGCGGTTGGTAGGATTGTCGGTCGCCGGTCCGCGCCTGCGCGGGCTTGGTTTGTGTGTCTTGGGTTGGCGTGAGACGGTTCCACGGGAATACCCGGCGGACATCGAGTGTTTGAGAACGCTGGAGGGGGTCCGGTGTACGCGGTCATTGAATCAGGCGGCAAGCAGTACCGCGTCGCCGCGGGAGACATCATCGAGGTAGAGAAGCTTACGCACGACGAGGGGGCCGAGGTCGAGATCGACCGGGTCTTGCTCGTCGCCAGCGACCAAGGGGTCACCGTTGGCGCGCCGCTGGTTGCTGGAGCGAAAGTCCGGGCCACCGTTGCCGAACACTTCCGCGGGCCGAAGCTTGTGATCTTCAAGATGAAGCCGAAGAAGCGCTACCGGCGCAAGACTGGCCACCGCCAGTCGCTGACGCGATTGAAAATCGAAGCGATCGAGGTCGCCTGACCTCGCAAGCGCAGAGGGAGGAATGCGACATGGCACACAAAAAGGGCGTCGGGAGCTCGCGCAACGGACGTGACAGCAAGGCGAAGCGCCTGGGGGTCAAGTTGTTCGACGGCAATGCTGTACGTGCCGGCGGTATTATCGTGCGCCAGCGCGGGACGCAGTTCTACCCCGGCAACAACGTGGCGCTCGGCCGCGATTACACGCTGTATTCACGCATCGACGGCCTCGTGAAGTTCGAGGCCATCGCGCGCGACCGCAAGCAGGTGAGCGTTTATCCATTTGAAGCGGCCGAACAGGCCGCAACCGCCGCCGACTGACGGCCGGTCAGTTGCGGCGCAGGAGAGTTAGAGCATGAAGCCGGGAATCCACCCCCGCTACCAGGAAGCAACGGTCAGCTGTTCGTGCGGCAACACATGGCAGACCCGTTCGACACGACCACACATCCGCATTGAGCTGTGTAACCAGTGCCATCCGTTCTTCACCGGTGAGCAGCGCATCGTCGATACCGCCGGACAGGTGGAGCGCTTCATGCGCCGCCTGGAGAACGCGCAGGAAGCGCCGCGCAAGAAGAAGGCCGAACGCCGCCAAGCGCGCATCGAGCAGCGCCGGCGCCTACAGGGCCGCGATGAGCAGTTGCTCGCCCCGGAAGCCGAGGCTGAGACAACCTCTGCAGAATAGCACCCTAGCAGTCTCCAGTTGGAGACGCTGAGTCCAGAACTCCCAATGGGAGCGAGTCCTAAGGGGACCACGCTCCCATTGTGTTTTTCCAGTCCACACGCCAATATGGATGTGGGAACAGCACCGCTTCGATGCTCGGTGTAGGTCGCGGCGGGAACATCCTGAGCGGCTTAAACGTCGTATAGTGCAGGAGAGGCTGTTGGTCAGCCCGGCGACCGCCGCACGTATCGCGGTCGCAGTCCTCGCGGAAAGGGAGCGAGCGACATG
>QEUZ01000533.1 GCA_003577355.1 Chloroflexota bacterium
CTCTGGCTGCTCAAGGTCGAAGAAATGCGCCTGATCCAACAGCGCGTGCGTGGGCTGGTTCGAGGTAACAGGCGATAGGTGACAGTGATAGGCAACAGGCAACAGATGATAGGCAACAGGAGTTGGAGGATATTGTTCGACAGCCACCCCTAGTGAATACCTCAGGTCGGAACATCGCCGCTGGGTTGTCGCGCTACGTGAAGCGAAGCATCCGTTCCTGCGCGTTTGGCTGCATACCTACGCAAGGCAACCCTCACCCCCTTGCCCCTGGCCCCGGTGCGCGGGCGAGGGGAGCGGCGAGCGGCAAATCTATCGTGGCCGACTACTCAGAACGACAGGGTGAAGTCCATCTCCTGCATGGCACAACTTCTGTGGTGGGTTGCTCGTTGCAAACATCCTCCAGCCCCTGTCACCTGTCACCTGTTGCCTGTCACCTGTTGCCTGTCACCTGTTGCCTGTCACCTGTCGAGGTCGGCGATCGTCCGGCGACCCATCTGGGCCATGGCGCTGTCCAGCTCCGAGCGCAACTGCTCCAGCACCCGTAGCACGCCCGCTTCACCGTTCCAGGCCAGCCCCCAGACATACGGCCGGCCGATACAGACCGCTCGCGCACCGAGCGCCAGCGCCTTGAGGACATCGGTCCCGCGCCGGATGCCGCCATCGAGATAGACCTCGCAGCGGCCCGCAGCGCCTTCGACCACCTCCGGCAGCGCCTCGATCGTCGGCAGCGTTCCGTCGAGCTGCCGGCCGCCGTGGTTGGAGACGATCAGCCCGGCGATCCCCTGCTCAACCGCAAGCTCGGCATCCTCCGCCGTCATGATCCCTTTCAGGACGAGCGGCAGGGTTGTGCGTGCGCGTATCCAGGCCAGGTCGGCCCAGGTGATCGGCAGCACGCGGTCGAAGTCCGGGTCGTCGGGCCGAACGCCGGGCAGGTGCAACAGGTTGGCCGCCCACAGCTCGGCAGGCACGGAGTAGCCGCTGCGCCGGTCACGTTCGCGGAAGGAAGCGTAGAACGCGCTCAGCGTCACCACCAGCGCGGTGCAGCCAGCGGCCTGCGCCTGGTCGATCAGCGCTTCGGTGACGGCACGGTTGCAGCTGGGATAAAGCTGGAACCAGAGCGGCGCCGTCGCCTGCGCTGCCAGCTCATGGATGGTGTGCGCCCCCTGGGTTGGCGCGATCATCCGCACCCCGGCCTGAGCCGCCGCCCGCGCTGCCAGCAGCTCCGCCTGCGGACACGCCAGCGAGAGCGGCGAGACCGGCGCAAGTAATACCGGGAACGCGATCGGTTCCCCCAGCACCGTCGTCGTCAGGTCACGCTGCGCGACATCGCGCAGGACCCGCGGCCGCAGGCGGATGCGCCGGTAGGCGGCGGAGTTCTCGGCCAGCGTCGTCTCATCGGCAGCGCCACCGGCGATGTAATCCCATTGCGGTGGCGGCACGACTGCCCGCGCAGCCGCCTCGATGTCGGCCAGGTTCATGTAGCCGGTCGCCGGCAGGTTCGTCACCGCTGGTCCACCCCTTTCAGCCCAGACCACCGTGTCGCCACGCGGGAGCATAGCAGCCCCGCTCGCCAGCCACTGCGACACCGGACAGCGACCCATGCATCCGGCACACTTGCGCCATGCCCGCGCGATATTCGGGATCCGCGCATAACGGGCCTTGGAAGGCACTGCTATGTCTCAACCCAGCGATCTACACCGGGGACACCTGCTCCATGCCTGATGCA
>QEUZ01000153.1 GCA_003577355.1 Chloroflexota bacterium
GGCCTCCGGTCCACCCGGTGATGGCGCTGCGACCACGGCTGGCGCAGTGAAGGCCAGCATCCCAGCCAGGATGCTGACCGCCGCAAGCAGCCGGATCAATCGATTGGGTCGCTTCAAGGATTGTGCTCCTTCCGCACTCCCTCAGAAATCCCACAGCCGGTGTCAGCTATCCCCATAGCGCGTTCGACACCGGCGTTGCACGGGTGGTTCCCCGTACGGTTTAGGAGAAACGTACCCGCGTCCCCCTACCTCCTCTCCTTTCCCGCATTAGCACGCATGCTCATGTTTGGGTGAAAGGGCTTCCCCAAACGCGAGTATAGGGATGCCGCCGCCAACCTGTCAACGCACACACACCCGCGAATAGCGGAGCACGCCTCGTGTCGACAGGCTGTCAGAGGTATGAACGAACGACGGTCGTGCTGGTTGCACCGGCGTCGCACCCTGCTGCCAGCGACACGATCGACGACAGCAGGACCACCGTTGGCGTACGAGGTGATGGACCAATGCGGAACACGCCTCGCACCTCCAGGCCCCCGTGCTGTTGGCGCTTGCGATGCACTGGTTGACGCTTAGAACCGGAGTTCAGGCGAGTGACCTCCCGTCGCTCCGATCAACCAGATGACCAGGTGGATCACAGCAACGTCGCCACAGCAGTAACCAGCTCGGAGCTACATCTTCGTCGAAGTCATCGTCGGCGTCGTGCACCTTGCCGGCATTTTGCGTCTCGTACTGGTCACCGACGCCGCAGGAGTCAAAACCGAACCGGGCGCTGTAAAGGGTCACTCCGCTCTGGCATGTTCCGGAACGACACCAATGCACCAGGGCTGGCAAGGGTTACCGCCGCCGTCCGTCTCTATGACGCAGGCATGACGACACCCTGCAACTCTCATCCCGAGCCGTTCATGACGTGGGGTCCGCACTGCTCTCGAGCGTGAATTCCCGGCAGTTGCATGCCTGTAGTGGTTCTCCTCATGGATACCGTTGCGAAAACTCCCAAGCCACCTCATAGGAGAGGGTACTGTGGCCTAGCGCACCGAATAATCCCGACACGAGTAATCACTCTCTCATTAAAGGCAACGGAGGCGCGTCTTTCGCGTTCCACAGCGTCAATGTGGGGGCACAACGTTGTCGCGTTGTAACGCCGTTCGTTTCGTCGTGGCCCAGCTCCAACTGCCAGGCCGCAATGGCTCTGTCTACCGATCGCGCTCCTTCCTAGCCTCGCTGGCGATGAGCGATGAGAATGGCCTCGCGAGTGTACGTACACGCCGCACGCGCGCAGTATAAGCCTCGCAGGCGGCGGCTGTCAACGCGCAAACCGCGAACGTACGCGGTCTAAGGCTGGAATTGGGACTAGCGGGAGTCGGTTACCATGACCATGTGTTCGGTACACGCAGGGGGTGGCAGCAATCAGGAGAGGCTCGCTTTGGTCGACACCGGAACCTTTCCGAGACTGTATCGTTATCATCCGATGGTTGCCACAGCCGAGCAGGCACGGCAACCTGAGGGAGATCCGCGCAGACAATGGCAGGGAATGAGGGATTCGTGCCGGGGACGCAGCGCTCCACTTCTCGCACGCGGCGCATGGTGACATCATTCGGCGTCGGGCTGGCACTGTTCCTGGTGCTCGCTGCAGCAACAGCGGCTTGCATGAGCGACGACAACTCCAACCGCGGCCAGGGCGGTGGGATCAATGTGCAGGTCACTGCACGGTCTGGCGGCGACGGCGAGGGCGCAACCGCCGTGCTGGCAACCTTCACCCCCGTCCCGCCTGATTTCACGCCAGAGGCCATCCAGACTCGCTCCGCCTATCAGACAGCAGGTGCGCTGACGGCCACCGCCCAGGGAGCCATCACCGCGACGGCCCCGCCAGCGACAACCTTCGACCCGAATATCCCCACCCCCACCGGCTCGCCGACGACGCTGATCATCCCGCCAGGAGCAGGCTTTTCCACCAGCGCCGGCATCGCGCCGGGGGCAATCGGTTCGTACAACTGGTACGACATGCGCTTCAACCGCGGCGCGGAGATCACCGCCCCATACGTCATCCTGCCGGATGGCGGCGCCAACTGGGCGACCAGCACGCAGGGCCGCCTGGAGATTGGCGATTCGCCCTACGCCGTGCAATCCGCCGAGATCAAGTTTTATGCCTTCGACGGCAACGTCGCGATCCCAACCGACCAGGCCGGCAACCCCGGCGATACGCCCGCCTTCTACCCCCAGCAGCCGCCGCTGCGCCAGTTCGCCATCCAGGGGGCCGACGTTGTCTTCACACCTGATGTCGGCCCTGGCCGCTACCTGCTCAACATCCGCGTCAACTGGTCAACCCCGACCGGCCTCAACCCCCTTTGGACGGAGTACGTGTTTATCGTCGACGTGCTGTAGGGTTGTATGGCGTGTTGGGAAAGGGCTGCGCACGTCCGCTCGTTGTCGCGTGACTGACGCCGGCAGAGAGTGCCGCGCCTGTAGCAATCCAAAACCGATGCCGGTGTTCCAGCTCGCAACCGTTCACTATTCGGAAGCGAAGCAGCGAACCTTGTGATGCGTACCGCTGTCACTCGGACGGAGCCCGTCAGCGTGAGCAAGCCAGCGACCACGATCACAGCCGATGTTGCGGTCGTGGGCGGTAGCGTGGCTGGCTCCAGCGCAGCGGCGGTGTTGGCGGCGGCAGGATTGGAAGTTGTCCTGATTGAGCGCGAGACACACTTTCGCGACCGCGTGCGTGGCGAGAGCATCCATCCGTGGGGGGTCAGCCAACTCCAGGCGCTCGGTCTCGCTGATGTCGTGCGTTCTGCCGGAGCGCAGCCCCTGCCGTTCACGCGAGCGTATACCCAGCGCGTGCCGAGTGAGCCATCGAATTGGGAGAGCATCGACCCAAGGCTCCCCAGCGAGTGGGCGATCTATCACCCGACGCTGCAGACAGCGTTGCTGGAGCACGCCCAGCGTAGCGGCGTCCGGATACTGCACCCGGCACGAGTAACCCATCTCCAGCGGGAACGGGCGCCCCAGTTGGAGATTTCGACCGAGCAGGGTCGCGTTTCAGTGCAAGCGCGGCTCGTGGTCGGGGCAGATGGACGGCACTCCGCGGCGCGCCGCTGGATTGGGGCCAACACAATCCACGATCCGGTACACCATCAGGTCGGCGGGTGCTTACTTGATGAGGTAGAACTTGCGGACGATACCTTTCACGTAGCCAACTTTGAGGGCGGCCAGGTGCTGCTTTTCCCGCAGGGGAACGGTCGTGCCCGCACGTATCTCCTGGTACTGGAGCCATTCGCCGATCGCCTCCGAGGACGCCAGCACGTCGCGGAATACATCGCGCAGTGCGCGGGGGTTTTCCCAGTCGGGGCGCTACAGAACGCCAGGGCCGCTGGGCCGCTGGCCTTCTTCCCGAATGCCGATGTCTGGTCAGACCGTTTGCACGCCGGCCGCGTCGTGTTGATTGGGGACGCCGCCGGAGCGAATGACCCCAGCGGAGGCCACGGGTTGTCGCTCTGCTTCCGAGATGTGCGCGAGCTGCGCGACCAATTGCTTAACACCAGCGATTGGGACAGAGCGTTGCCGGCGTACGCCAAGCAGCGCATGGCCTACTACTCCGTGCTGCGCACGTACATGCAGTGGATGGTCCCCCTCTACATTGGAGTGGGACCGGAGGCGGATGCACGGCGTGCGCGAAACGCGCGGGCCAGCCAGGCCGATCCAACCCTGGGCGGTTTTGGCCGGTTGCTGGCCTATGGCCCAGATGGCCTGACCGCCGACGAGGCTGCCCGACGCCATGTGCTTGGGGAGGACCTCGACGGCTAAGCGCCCACACCCCCAACCCGCTGGCGCACCGGCGCTGGGTCGTGCACATACGCTAGTATCACGCACATAACCCGCACGACTGCCGAGGAGGCGAGCGCGATGTCCGAGAACCTGGTCGAACTGTGCAGGCACAATGCCTGGGCCAACGAGCGACTCTTCGCGGCCTGCGAGGGGCTGAGCGAGGCGCAGTTGGACGCCACCCTCAGCGGCACGTTCGGCAGCATCCGCGATACCCTGTTGCACATCGTCGGCGCGCAGGAACGCTTCGTCACGGCGTTGGCCGAAGCGGGGCCGGTGCTTGTGTTCCGCGAGCGCGAACCGTTCCCTGGCGTCGCCGCTCTGCGGGAGATCGCGCGCAACAGCAGCGCAGCACTGGGCGAATTGGCCGCGCAGGCCCAGCCGGGGGCGACGGCAACGACCCCGCATCGCGGGGTGTACTACACCCTGCCGGTCTGGCTACTGCTGCTGCAGGCGTTGACCCACGCCACCGAACACCGCACGCAGGTCGCCGCGATCCTCACCCAGCAGGGCATCCAACCGCCGGGCATGGACGGCTGGACCTACCACGAAACGGAATACGACGGGGATTGGAGCCGGCTATGGTTGTGGTAGGCCACCGATGAGCGATACGCCGCGCCCACCACGCAACGTCACATCGGTCGGCGCGCTGGTCGTGCGAGATAACGCGCTGCTTGTGGTGCGGATGACCTACGGTGTCAGCAAGGGACGCTACATGCTGCCGGGGGGTGTGCTCGACCCCGGCGAAACACTGGATGTCGCAGCCGCCCGCGAGGTGCGCGAAGAAACCGGCGTCGAGGCACGGCCCGTGGGCATCGTCGGGGTGCGAACGCGCTACGACGGGCACAACACTGACACCTACATCCTCTGGTTGCTGGAACACCGCTCTGGCGAACCAGCTGCCGACGGCCACGAAAACGACGACGCGCGCTACATGCCATTCGGCGAGATCGAGACGCGCGAGGATGTCGTGTACCTCGTGAAGTACCTGGCAAGGCGCCTGGCCAACGGCGACATTACCGCGCACCGGCAGGTTGAAGACTACGCCTACCAGCTGCCCGGCTCGACCCCTGATTCATGGAAGCTCTTTATGTAGCCACAGTATCGGGGGCTGGTTGCCGGTGTGGTATCGTCCCCGCGCCCCAGGCGGGGAACCTCGTCAGGAACAGGAAGCGCAGGCATGGCGCGTCGCCGGACAACCGCACGCCCCCAATCTGTCTCACCGGCGACTGCCCGCAAGCAGGGCGCAGCGCGACGGCGCCAGGCCGCGGAGCAACCCAGCCTGCTGACCCACCCCCGCGCCCACCACGTTGTGCTGGGTGGGCTGCTGCTGATCGCCGCGTTCATGAACCTGTTCCGTCTGAACACCGACGCCTACCCCAGCTATTACTACGCTGCGGGCGTCCAAAGCATGCTCACGAGCTTGCACAACTTCTTCTTTGTCTCGCTCGACCAGCAGGGCTTTGTCAGCATCGACAAGCCGCCGCTTGGGTTCTGGGTGCAGACGCTCGTGGCCAAAGTTTTCGGACTCTCGCCGTTGAGCGTGGTGCTGCCGCAGGTTCTTGCCGGAGTCGCGGCGGTTGGCGTGCTGTTTCACCTGGTGCGACGCACTTTTGGGCTACCAGCGGCTGCGCTAGCCGGATTGACCCTGGCCCTGTCGCCAGTCGTTGTCGCCACCAACCGCACGAACCTGATCGACCCACAGGTGATGCTGACGTCGTTACTGGCGGCCTGGGCGATCATCAAGGCGATTGAGGAGGAAGGACAGCGCCGTCGCATCCTTTGGCTGCTGCTTGGCGCGACGGCAATCGCCGCCGGGTTCAACATCAAGTCAGCCCAGGCCTTGCTCCCAGCGCCTGCACTGTTCCTGACCTATTTCCTGGCCGCGCGCGATACATGGCTACGCAAGGTTCTCCACTGTGCGTTGGCTGGGGCGCTGCTCGTCGCCCTCGGGTTGGTCTGGCCGCTGGTGTACGACTCGGTCCCGGCAGCGGAGCGACCCTGGGTCGGCAGTTCGACAACCAACAGCCAGTTCGACCTGATCTTCCGCTACAACGCTGCCAACCGCTTTCAGAACGAGCCCAGTATCCGCACCGGCCCAAGCAGGGCACAGGGCTTTGGTTGGTTCTACGGACTCATGTCTGGCGGACAAATCGGCTGGCTCGTGCCACTGGCGACGTTCGGCGCTGTGGCCGCCTGGCGCGGTCGTCCGACCCTGCCGCTGGGACGGCAGCACGCCAACCTAGTACTGTGGGTAAGCTGGGTCTTGCCGCAATACGTGTTCTTCAGCCTGGCCGAATTCGTCCACAATTACTACCTGGTGATGCTGGCGCCGGCGGTGTCCGCCCTCGGCGGCATCGGCGCGGTCGCACTCTATGCCCGTTTCAGAGAAGGCGGATGGCGCGCCTGGCTAGCGCCCGCGGCGATCGTTGCGACCGTGCTGATCAACTACCAAGTCCTTGGCTACATCGAGGGCTGGCGCGGCCAACTGCTGCCGGTCGTGCTCCTGCTCGCGCTGCCAGCCCTTGCGGCGCAGCTCTACCTGCTTGTGCGCCGGAACACGACCAGTGATCTCGCTCTGGCGGCCGGCGCGGCGGCGTTGCTTGCGGCCATGGTTGCCCCTACCGTGTGGGCAGCGCTCCCAGTGCGCGATGGTGTAGCCACCGCCTTCCCAGCCGGCGGCCCGCGCAGCGCCCTTACGGTCGATGACGACCCCCAACCCCTCCGCGACCCCGCTGCGCAGACGTTCCTGGCCGCAAATATGGGCAGCGCGCGCTGGGCGGTCGCCACCCGCATCGCCGACGATGCGGCGGACTTCATGATCGCCACCGGCCTGCCGGCCATGGCGCTGGGTGGCTACATCGGCAATGACCCGATCCTGACCCCCGAACAGTTCCAAGCTAAACTGGCGAACGGCGAAGTGCGCTACGTGCTGGTCAACCCGCGCATCGACCTCGAGCTGCCCCGCTCGAACATTGCGCGCGAGATGAGCCTGCCGATGTTGACGTTGCGCTGGGCAACCGAACACTGCGCATTGGTCCCATGGGAGGCTTGGCGCAGCAAGCCGGCAACCCCTGCCAACCAGGAAAAAGGCTGGTCGCGCCAGCTCTACGACTGCGCCAACCCAACTCCGTAATCGCGCCAGCGACTACCTGAGGCTCCTCTTCAGCTCCTCGGTAAAGATGGCATCTGCCTCCTGGAACGCCGTGCGGATCACTTCCAAGGAGGAGAGCGACATTGCCAGCAGGTCCTCTGGCGTCTTCGCCTTGGCGAGTGCATCCTTCAGCGGCAGGAAACGCTTCTTGAAGGCCGCGAAATCCCCCGGCTCACGCTCCAGGAACCAGTCGCTGCGCTTGGTTGTCAGGTCGATCAGGCGCTCCATCTGGTCGCGCACGTTGTTGGCCTCAATCCGCACGACCGAATGCATGCCGGCATACAGGCTCGCTTCCGGGTGGTCGCCGGACGGCGGAGGCAAGTGCTTCAGATGGAAGAGCGCAACCGCCAGCAACTTGGTGGCGTCGGAAACCCGCTCGGCGCGGATCTGCAGCGATTCGAATGCATAGCGGATGGCGAAGGTTAACCAACCCTGCTTCATGCCGTTCGTCAACGCCTTTTGATACTGGTAGACGAGACCTCCCCAGAGCACCGCAACCGTCCACGGGCCACTCGCCCACAGGCGCGCGCCGCCCCACAGGGTTGGCAGACTCCCAGCTCCGGCAGCGCCAAGCCCGATGTTGAACAGCGCGCCGCGTCGCTGTTCCGCCGTCGCATCCGGGTCGAGCAACACGCTGATGCCGTACAACGCCTGGAAGGTCGCACCGATTGTGCCGACCACCCGTAGCGCTCGGCTGCCGAGCTGCAACGCCAGCGCCGCGTCGTCCGCCATGCCTGCCACACGGGCAACGGCGGCAGTGAGGCCGGAGGTCAGCACCACCGCCCCCTCCAGCAGGCGGGTGATCTGCCAGTGGAGGTCGGTCACCGTCGCGAAGAGATTGGGGTGCCGCTTGGCCGCCTTTTCGCGGTCGTTGAGGTCGGTGATGATCAGGATCGAGTCGATCGTGTTCAGTACTCCGCGCAGGTAAAACGCTGCCTGGGTGAATTTCATCGTATCGACGCCCTTGTAGGCCGCCTGACCAACAGCCCCTTTGTCGATGTTCGCCATAACTTTGGCGAGCTCGGCCTCCATCTGGGTGCTGTTGAAGCGCGTGACGATCTGCACCAGGGTGCTCAGGGTCTGCCGGCCGGTGATCGCCATGCCGCGCAGCTCTTCGTCTTTGCCAACGATCTTCGGCACGTTCTGCGCCCCCTCGGCAGCAGGGCCCTTCACCGAGTCGTCGACGAGCTTGCGCGCGTCATCAAAGTACGTTTCTTCTTCGACGAAGCGGTAGAACTTCCAGAAGTTGTTGTTCAACCAGCCGTGCGCGCCGCCGGCCTCCAGTCGCGCGATCAGCGGGCGGGCCGTCTGCAGACCAGCGTTGAGCCGATCACGCCGTGCCTGCCCCACGATTTCGACCCGCTTGCCGCCGACGAACTCCAGGCCGGCGCGCGCCTTGTAGAAATCCCAGAGCATCACCCCGTAGGCAGGCGGCACCGGCGGGAAGTCCCAGGGACCCCAGCGCCCATTCATGTTGTCGACGTGTAGCAGCTGAGTCGCGGTGCTGAGGATTGACCCAGCCCCCTCGTAGCTCGTCGGGTCGAGGTCGCCACCCTTCAGCGCCTTCTCGATGCCGGCCAGTTCGGTTTGCAAGCGCTGCATCTCATCGGCCGGCACATCGGGCTGCTTCATCCGTTCCAGGATCTTCACCTTGCGGCTATACAGCTCCATGTGGCTCAAGGGGGCCATCTGCACACCGGGCACAACCGCATGGTGCACCGCCAGGCCTCCGCCCAGCGCCGCTGCGCCAAGCTGCTGTGCTTCCCGTTCGGCGGCGTCCGCTGAGCTCGTGCCGCCCCGTTGCTGGGCAACATGCACCAACTCATGTCCGAGCAGCTCCCTGCCTGTGCCACTAGCAGGGGCAAAGCGGTCGCGACCGAAGAAAATCTCAGCACCATGCGTGTACGCCTGAGCGCCGAGCGCGTCGGCGGAATGTGCATCCGGGTAGACCCGCACCGCGCTGAGTGCGTGCTGCGGACCACGTGTCGTTTGCGCGTGCGCCGGAAGCGGTACGCCGCCACGGCTGCGATCCTCAGCGCGGAGCGCGTCGATCCGCTGGTCCTGGAGCGCGCGCACAGGTGTCTCCGGCAGGGAGACTGTCGGCGGTGGAGCGGCGATCCGTTCGCGCAGTCGCTGAGCCATCGATGAACCGCCAAACAGTTGCGGCATCGGCTGTCGAAGCAATAGTCTCGCACGCTATGCGCAGCGCTGCCACGGCAGTATGTTGCATCGGGCTGGCCATTTCCCTCGCGCTTCCCTGTCCTCCATGACGCGCCGATGGAGCACGACTCCGGCTCGCAGTGTCCGCAACACGTCTCCAAGGCCAGACCGCAGCGGATGAACCGGGCGTAGAAGATTTCTCCAGAGAGGGTATTGACAAATGGTCAACTGTACGTACAATAGCGTCATCGGTGTACGTACAGGCGGGTCGAAACCATCGGGGACGACAGCCAAGCCGAGGTGGGGCGACCGGAGCAGGAGACGCAGTTCCGGTCGGCCGACGAGGGCAACGGTACACCGAGACGGGAGCGAACGGAATCGACGGTCGGCCCTCACGTGAGAGCTTCAGTCACTCCGCTCGCGCCGCGCGGCAACTCCCGCCAGGCGTCGCTGATCGACGCGCGGGCAGGATG
>QEUZ01000154.1 GCA_003577355.1 Chloroflexota bacterium
TGCTCGATGATGCCGGTGAATGGCAAGCGCTCGTCCCCAATGTTCATCCAGTACGTTGATGATAGAGGGTGGTTCAGCTGCAGCAGCATGCAGACTGCGCCTTGATACCGTGCCGAGAGCAGCTTGCTGCGATACGGCTCTGGCATGTTCGGGACCAGCCGCAACAGAACCGGAGACGGGATCGTCGCCAGAACACGGTCAACGCGCTCGACGTTACCGGCTGTGTCGGTCAGGAGAAATTGGCCATCACCGCCATTCGCCGGTGGTTGCAGTGTTTTTAGGCCAACTCCTGCGCGAATATCAACCCCGAGCTCTCGCCCGGCGTCTGCCAGGCGGTCGATCAGCACGTTGAAACTGCCGCGAATGTAACCGAGCTGTTCCTTCGCAAGTAAGCCGGGGCGCGACTGGTCGGACCGACGGCCTTGCGAAGCCATTCCCAGGCGGTAACTCGTTCGAACTTGCGCCATTTGCCCGATGCCTTCGTGATGCGCTGCAGGTAGAGCGTGACCAAGCCGATGCGGACCCGGTCGATCGGGCGAATGAAGCCGAGCTTCAACAGGTCCCCTGCGCTCGTCAGTGGATAGATGCGGTTGTTAGCGAAGAACCCGGTATTCGAATCCAGCCAGATCAGGTGGTCGCCGATGCCCAGTTCGTTCATGAGGTCGACGATCGCGTGGTCGCTCATGAACAGGTGATGGTAAAAGTGTTCCAGGTATGTCCCTGCAACTGGGAACGCAGCCGCCTGCCCGCCGAGTTGCTCAGCCTGTTCCCACAACACGACAGCATGGCCTGCTTGTGCGAGTCGATACGCTGCGGTCAGGCCGAGTATCCCCCCGCCGATGACCCCGACTCGATAGCGAGTTGGCTGCGAGTTGTCCGAACGCATCGGTTCAGGCGGCTGTCGCGCGCTGACGCGCCCATGGCCGCCATTTGAACAGCCGCTGGATTTCACCTTGTTCCCAAGAGACCAGCACCTGGCTTGCGTTGAAGATCGACGAGTACGTTCCCGCGATGACGCCGATCAAGAGCGCCAGGACGAAGTAGCGCGTCGATTCACCACCGAAGAGGAAGAGTGCGGCAAGCGTCAGGACGACGGTGATGGACGTGTTCAGCGAGCGCACGATCGTTTGGACGATGCTGTAGTTCACCGTCTCCTCAAAGGTTGGGGCGACCTTGCGCGCGAGGTTTTCCCTGATCCGGTCGAAGACGACGATTGTATCGTGGACTGAGAATCCCATTACCGTCAGGATGGCGGTGACAAAGAGGGCATCGATCTGCACATCGGCAACCCAGCCCAAAATCGAAAATACGCCGAGAACGAACACAATGTCGTGGACCATGGCGATGATCGCACAGACGCCGTAATGCAGCGGCTTCTCCGTGTTCCGGAATGCGAATGCGATATACAAGAGCACGCCAATGGCGGCAAGCCCGATTGCGATCACCGCCCGGTTACGGATTGCTGTACCGACTGAAGGGCCAATCGCCGCGAACTGCTCGGTATTTGCGTCATAACTGCCGAGCAGCGCCGTGAAGTCTTCGATGATGGCGGCTTTGACAGGTGACCCTTCCTGCAGTTCCTTCATGCGGATGACGACGGTCTTCTCGCCAGCGATCTGGACGACGGCTTCAGGGAAGCCGTTGTCTGCTAGTACCCTGCGGATCTCGCTCGGCTGTACCGGGCGAGCAGCATCGAACTCCCAAACCGTGCCGCCGGTGAAGTCGATGCCCAAGTTCAAGTCGTACACCAGTAGCGAGATGAGTCCTGGGACGATCGCGACGAGCGAGATGAGGTACCAGAGCTTGCGTTTGCCGACAATGTCGAGCATGGAAGGCGCGAACCTTTCGCGTACGTCTAGTCGGCAGCGCCGGAAACGGCCTGCGAGGACTCTACACCCAACCACCAGCGGTTGTGGATTGGCCGGACTGTCAAGATGACCCGCAACAAGGTGCGCGTCACAATGATCGCGGTGAACATCGAGACGACGACGCCTATGAACAACGTGAGTGCGAAGCCCTGGATGATGCTCGCGCCGACATAGCGCCCAAACCAGTAAAGGATCGCGCAGGTGATCATCGTGGAGATGTTGGAATCGCGGATCGATGGCCACGCATGCCGAAAGCCTGCCTCAACGGCGTTCGGGATGCTGCGCCCCATGCGCAGTTCATCCTTCAAGCGCGCAAAGATCAGCACGTTGGCGTCAACTGCCATGCCGATTGAAAGGACGAACCCCGCAATGCCGGCCAACGTCAGCGTGACCGGAATGAGCTTGAACAAGGCGAGCACAATCGATGTGTAGAAGAGCAGCGCAACGACCGACAAGACGCCGGGCAGGCGGTAGTAGAGGATCATCAATAACGCGACGAGGGTGATGCCTACGATGCCCGCAATGATGCTCTGGTCGATCGAGTCCTGTCCGAGCGTGGGGCCAACCGTCCGACTCTGAACAACTTCCAACGGGACTTCCAGCGCACCGGACTTGATCTGGATGGCTAGCGTGCTCACCTCGGATGCGGATAGGCCGTTAATGATGCCCTCACGTGAGATAGCGTTCTGGATCGTTGCCGAGTTGATCACCTGTTTATCCAACACGATCGACATCGGCTGATTAATGTGGGTGCTGGTGTACTGGTAGAACTTGTCAGCGGCGGATTCCTTGAGCCGGAATCCGACGACGAGCGACCCGAACTGATCGGTCGTTGGGAAGGCGTCTTCGATGTCGCTGCCGGAGATGATTGTCTGGTAGATTGGGCCGGTTGGCGTGGGGGATGCTGTCGCCGTGGCGGCTGGAGTTCCGTTCGCTGTGGGAGTACCGTCGGCGGCAGGAGACGCTTCAGGCGTCGCGCCGCGGTTTGGGTTGACCGAGTCGATTGTTCCGAGCGTTGTATTCACTTGCAGGCCCAGCGGCAACATCTGCCCCTGCGTGTCGATGATCTCGAGGAGCGCCGTTTCACGCAGCAGGTTCACCGCAGCTTGCGGGTCCTTGACACCAGGTAGTTCGACGACGATCTGGTTGTTACCGCGCGTCTGAATAAGTGGCTCGGAAACGCCGAGCCCGCTGACGCGTCGCTCCAACGTGTCGCGTGTGCCGTTCAATACGTCGCGGTCGACTTCCTGGCCTTCACCAGGCCGCGCTTCAAGGACGACCTGCAACCCACCCTGCAGGTCGAGCCCCTGGTGGATGATGACACCGTCCTTTGCGCCGGCGATGTTGAGGAAGCCCGCGGGGAGTGCGATCCACGTGGATATGATCGCGATAACCACGATCACTGATAAGACATAGACGGGCTTCAAGCGCACGAGCAGATTCCCTTCGCCACAACCGGTCGCTCACGCGCGCCGAGGGCATGTGATCGACAGCATCGTCCCATATCGAAGCCGTCTGGTTCTCTAACCATGTACATCGAACGTCGGCCAAGCCGACTGGTCAGTGTACTGGCCGCATCGACGGGCTGTCAACGCCGCGACGCCTCTGCTTTGCAGTTGGCGAGGCCGGCTTCGAATCATTCTGGTAAAGCCGTTTCTCGCGAATGAGTGACGCGACCGGTGCAGGGACGAGGAAACGATAGGGCTGACCGCTTCGAACGCGCTCGCGGATATCGCTGGAGGAGATCCCGATGAGCGGCACGTCGACCAACGCGATACGTCCTGCGAGGCTCGGGATTGCTGCGACGAGACCTGCGATGTCGACGTCAACTTCGGGTCGACGCGCGACGCCGAGCCGTGCCAGCGTGGCAATTTCGGCAGGTTGGCGCCATGTTGGGAAGTCACGTAATGAATCCTCACCCATCAAGAAGTACCACTCAGCGGCTTCTGGCCGCTGGGAGCGCAGGATACGGAGCGTGTCGACCGTATAGGAGTATCCCGGTCGATCGACATCGACGCGGCACAGTTCAAATTCGGGGATACCGGCTATGGCAGCCGCAACAAGCTCAACGCGGGTGTCCGCAGAAGTGACTTGTTGATCATGTTTATGCGGCGGGTCGCCGGCCGGAAGAAAAAGCAGTTCATCTAATTGTAGGCCATGGTAGAGGTTGTCGGCGATGATCAGGTGTCCGATGTGGATCGGGTCAAACGACCCGCCAAACACGCCAATGCGTGGGCCATCATACGCCGGATTGTCTGAGTGATCGGTCACCTTCACCCCATCCGCTGTAGCGCGGCAGTATAGCACCGTGCTACCGCTGAGCCGGTTCGGTGTTTCGTCAGTACAATCGTGGCTATGTCATGGCAGGGCAACAAGTCGCAACGAGATCGACCTCGGACGTTTACGCCTCCGCCGGTTCGGCCCGTGCGCCGCAGGCGCACACGCCCGAACTGGCCGCACCCGAGTTGGCAAGCGGGCCTGGTCGCGGCGCTGGTCCGGGCATTCTGTGCCGTAGCATTCGCCGGCTTCGGCGCCTTCGAAGAACGGTTCGACGACGCGGCACTGACGGTGCTCAGCATCGGGCTGGCGGTCTTCGTATTCGCGATCGTCTATGTTGCTGTCAAAATGCAGTCTGCAACCACCGTCGGGATCCTGCTACCGGACGCGATCGGCCTGATGAACGTGCCTGCGATGCTCTGGATCGCTTCAGGGATCAAGGTTGCGGACCCGCAGTTTGGCGGAGGCGCTGGGAACTTTGTCTTGGCGGTGCTTGCCGTACTTGCGATGTTCTCAATTGTCGCGGTGGTTTCTACAGTGGTGAATTGGGGGGACCCGCTGCGCGCTGGGCTCGGCGCGCTGGGCGCTGGGTTTGCGATTGTTGCGATCTTCAGTTCTGGCGAACGGTTCGCGGCGGGCGCCTTGACAGATGGCATGTCCTTGGCATTCATGGTGGCGGGTGTTGTGACGTTGCTAGATGGTTTCGTCATGCCGCGCGCGCGGGCGCTGTTACGGACCATCACGATCGGTGGTTTCGTCGCGATTATGGTTATTGCTGGCCTCGTTGGTGGACGCAGTGCAGCGATGAGCGGGACGAACACGGTTATCGCACTCCTGGCGACATTTCTTGTGGCAGGGATGCTCTTGGCGTTGCCCGGTTTCGCGCAAACGATTCGAAGCGAGTCGTTGCGTACGCCTGAACTACCAGGGCAGGAACAGCGTGTCGAACCGATCCGCTACCCTGGAACATCGCTTCCGAGGTAGCGGACCGGAAGCAACGCTCAGGTCGACTGGGCTTTCGCTTTCGGAGCGCGCGGGGCGCGTCCGTTCTTCGTGCCGGTCGTCGGTGCGGGTTCGTTCAAATCCATGAGCACGTCACGCACGGTGTCCGACTCGTCCGACCGGTCCGTCAGGACGGTCAAGGATGCGACCTTGTCTCCCGGCGCAAGCTTCATCACCGAAACGCCTTGCGTCGCGCGACCGTAGCGGGAGATCTGCGCGACGGAGAGCCGGATAACGGACCCCGCGGCAGAAATGAGCATCAGCTCGTGTTCGGGTTCGACGATCTGTGCCCCTGCCAGGTTGCCATTGCGCGCAGTCAGTTTCATCGCGCTAACGCCTTGCCCACCGCGATGTTGCCGGCTGAACTCGGTGAGCACGGTGCGCTTGCCGAACCCGTTATCGGACACGGTGAGCAAGTCGCTCTGGCTTCGACTCGCATCGATCACGTCGACGGCAACGACGCGGTCGTTTGGTTCCATGCGTATGCCAATGACTCCGGCGGCTTGGCGGCCCATGCCGCGCACGTCGGCCTCCGCGAAACGGATGGCCTTGGCTTTCTGCGTGACGATGATGATGTCGTCACTACCGGATGTTGGCCTTACCCAGGCAAGTTCGTCGTCATCATCGAGCGTAAGGGCGATCAATCCAGACGAGCGTACCGACGCAAATTGGCTCAGTGCTGTGCGCTTCACCCGCCCGTTTCGGGTACACATGAACAGCCATTGACCGTCGTTGAAATCGGAGACCGGCAACAGCGTGGTAATCGCTTCCTCTGGCTGGAGCGAGATGAGGTTGACGATTGGCACCCCGCGTGCAACACGGCTCGTGTCGGGCACTTCGTAGGCTTTGAGCTGATAGACGCGCCCGCGATCGGTGAAGAACAACAGGGAATCGTGCGAGTTCGCCGCAATCAGATGTTGCACGCCGTCGGCGTCGCGCATGGTAATGCTCTTAACGCCCTTGCCACCCCGGTGCTGGAGACTGAAGGTATCGTTTGGGAGCCGTTTGACGTAGCCGCGGTTGGTGAGCGTAATGAGTCCATCGACATTTGGGATCAGATCCTCATCAGAGATTTCGCCGGTGGCTTCAATGATCCGCGTGCGTCGCTCGTCCCCATACTTTTCCCGAAGGGCAGTGAGGTCATCCTTGATCAGGCCAAGGATCTTCTGCGGAGAGGCGAGCAAGTCTTCAAGGCGTGCGATCTCTTTGAGGACGTCCTTGAGTTCGTCCTCAATCTTCTTGCGCTCAAGTGCTGCCAGGCGGCGGAGCTGCATATCCAGGATCGCTGTTGCCTGCACTTCGGTCAGCTTGAACTGCTGCATGAGGTTGTTGCGCGCGCTCTCGGCGGTCCGGGAGTTGCGTATCGTCTGAATAATCGCGTCGAGGTTATCGATGGCGATCTTCAGCCCTTCGAGGATATGGGCGCGCCGGCGAGCGCGTTCGAGCTCGTACTGGGTGCGACGAGTGATGATCTCCTGCCGGTGCTCGATGTGCAGCTGCAGCGTGCGCTTCAACGTCAGCACTCGCGGCTGCGTACCGTCGACAAGTGCGAGCATGTTGACGCCAAAGGCGGATTGCAGCGCGGTGAACTTGTAGAGGTTGTTGAGCACTTTGCGCGGTTGCGCCTCGCGCTTGAGCTCGATGACGATGCGCATGCCGTTGCGGTCGGACTCGTCGCGCAGGTCGCTGATGCCGTCCAGGCGACCGATCTTGACCAATTCGGCGATCTTCTCGATCAACGCCGCCTTGTTGACCTGGTAGGGTAACTCGGACACGATGATGGCGAAGCGGTTGGAGCGCGTCTCTTCGATGTATGCCTTGGCTCGGATGACGACGCGGCCGCGCCCAGTTGCGTATGCTGCTTTGATACCCTCGTGTCCAAGGATAGTCGCACCGGTTGGAAAGTCTGGACCGGTGATGAACTGCATCAGATCGTCGACCGAGGCGTCGGGGTTGTCGATCAGATGGATCAGCCCATTGCACACTTCGGTGAGATTGTGCGGCGGCACGTTTGTCGCCATCCCCACCGCAATGCCCGAGGCGCCGTTGATGAGCAGGTTTGGGAGCTTGGCAGGCAGGACGTTCGGCTCGCGGGTTTGGTCGTCGTAATTCGGCCGGAAATCGACGGTGTTCTTGTCGATGTCCTCGAGCATCTCCTCGGCGATGGCCGCCAGTTTTACCTCGGTGTAGCGCATCGCGGCAGCTCCGTCGCCATCGACCGAGCCGAAGTTGCCTTGCCCGTGCACGAGCGGGTACCGCAGCGTGAAATCCTGCGCCATGCGAACGAGTGCGTCGTAGACGGCCTGCTCGCTGTGCGGGTGGAACGACTTCAGCACCTCTCCAACGATGCCAGCGCTCTTGCGGAAGCGCCCATTCGCACGCAGCCCCATTTCCGACATGCCGTACAGAATGCGTCGCTGGACTGGCTTCAGCCCATCACGGACATCGGGTAGCGCACGTTGTACGATCACGCTCATGGCGTAGTCGAGATACGCTCGACGCATTTCGGAATCGATGTTGATTGGGCGAATTTTGCCGAATTCCACAGGCTTGGGCTCCACGGTGAAGGATGCTGTCGACCGGGCCGGGCGGAGTGATCCGCAACCTCAGGAGTATACCAGTTTTCGCATTCGTACGCAGATTCTTCGCTGCTTGCGGCCGTGCGCATGACGCAAAGTCAACTCATCGCGCAGCGTGATGGGACAGTATTGGTCGCTCCAGGTGACGACGCTCGACGTGTCTTTGATGTCCTACGCCAGTTCGCACAACTCGAGCGCGTCGTCGCAGGTTCCTACGTCTACCGGGTGTCACCAGTCGCCATCTGGGGCAGTGCCGCGCGTGGCCGGACGCTGCCCGCGCTACTCGCAGAACTTCGCGTGCTCTTCGCAGGAGACGTTCCTAGCGTCATCGTGCAGGCGATCAGCGCGTTGTATGTGCGCTGGGGAGCGCTGCGCTTGGTGGAACGCGACCATCAGGCGGTGCTCACGGCAGGTGATCCGAGTGTCTTCGCCGCGCTTGGTCCCCAGATTGCGGAACGTGCTGTCGGTGGAGAAGTGTTGCTCGGGCCGGAGGAAGCGGCCCCGGCGATGCTGGCAGCCGCTCAGCGCGGTTGGCCGGTGGTTGACCTCCGCCGCGCCCTCGCGGCAGAGCTACCCGAGTTACGGTTGCGGCCGACTGTCCGGCTGCGGCCGTATCAGGATGAAGCTGTCCGGTCGTTCGTCAACGCAAGAAATGGGGTTGTCCTGTTGCCGTGCGGGGCAGGAAAGACAGTCGTCGGAGTTGCCGCAGCAGCCGCTACCAGGACGAACACGCTCGTGCTCACGAACTCGCGGCTGGTGGCCGAGCAGTGGCGCGCGCACTTCCAGGATCTGACAACACTGCCGGTTGACCAGGTTGGCATCCTGGAGAACGGTCGCGAACTCTGCCCGGTGACGATAGCAACGTACCACGCTGCTTCTGCGACGAGGGCGGTCGGATTGTTGCTTGGCCAAGCGTGGGGGTTGGTTATCTACGACGAAGTGCAGTCGCTCCCAGCGGACGTCTTTCGGTTGGCGGCACAGTTTCCTGGCACGAGCCGCCTCGGCCTGACAGCGACTCTGGTGCGTGAGGATGGCCGCGAACGCGAGATTGCGGGGCTTGTGGGGCCAGTTATCTACGATGTGCCGTGGCTCGAGCTAGAACAGCAGGGGTGGATCGCGCCTGCCCGCTGCGTTGAAGTGCGTGTACCGCGCGCTGACAATGCACGCGAGGCTAGCCGGTTCAAGATGGCGGTTGTAGAACGTCTCATCGCGCAGCACCAAGACGAACCGCTCTTGGTCATCGGGACGCATCTCGAGCTGATACACCGGTTGGGGCGCAAGTTCCGCATCCCAACGTTGACTGGCGCAACTCCAGCCGGCGAGCGGGCTGCACTGGTCGAAGCGTTTCGCAGCGGCGCTGTGCCCAGGTTGGCGCTCTCCAGGGTGGGGACTGTTGGTCTTGATCTCCCGGATGCGTCGGTGCTGATCCAGATCAGTGGCACATTCGGATCGCGTCAGGAAGAAGCGCAACGTTTGGGACGTATCCTCAGGCCAGCTGTGGGCAAATCGGCAGTCTTCTATACCGTGGTCATCGACAGCCCACGGGAGCGCCGGTTCGCCGATCGACGCCGGCAATACCTCGTCGATCAGGGATACGAGTATGAACTCCTACCTGCGGCGCACCTTCCACGGGTTAGCGACCGGGCGCGCTAATTTCGTCGGGAAGCGTAACTTCTGCAGGTGCGGGCCATAACGGTCGTTGCGGCTGCCACTGAGCGACATGACGCGCGATAAGGGTTTCCAGCGCGCGAAGCGCGTCGGAGAGCCGTTCATCACCACGAAACGTACCGGCGCACTCAAGTTGCAGCGATTTCGCCCCTGGTCGTACGAGCAGAGCGGCGACCGCCACTTTCTCTGGAAACGGTTCTGGCACATGGAGCAGCGCCGGTGCGCGGAAGAACATGTGCTCCGCCAGTGGCGCTTGGTCTGCGTCGACCATGGATACCTGCCCGGGAGCGACCCCGAGTGACGTGAGGACCCATGGATACCTGCCCGGGAGCGACCCCGAGTGACGTGAGGACACGTTGCAGCGCTGAAAATGCCCCGATATGGGCAGAGAGGAGCGGCACGTCGGATGCTGGTAGCGTGCCCCGCATGGTGACCGGCGTCTGGTCCCGAGACGGGTGTCCCGTCACGAGGGAGAAATTTTGGGCGGCTGTGACGTATGCGCGAACATTCGTACTTGAGGAATGCTCGTGCAGAACGTATGAGTAGTTCAACTCCAGTTGGCGCCGTACCGAAGTGCTGGGTGTGATGAGATGTCTGCGTAGTACAGATCTCATAGACGTGCACCTGCCTGGGGTCGAATTCTCACTCGTGGGCGTAGGCTCCAAGGCGTCGGTGGCCCCAACGTTGTTCCAGGACACTTCGCCAAGTCCAACGCACACGCATAATTGTCTACATGCCAAACCCGCAGGCGCGTTGTAACTGGACGCCATGCGGTTGGGGCCGTTGCAGGCGTAAGCGGCTACAGGCTCGCGCCGCACTCCTGACAGAACTTCGAGCCAGGTGGGTTCACTGTGCCGCACTTGGGACAGCCGCCGGCTTGAGCCACGGCAAAGCCGCAATTCGGGCAGAACTTCGCCCCAGGCGGCAGGGCATTGCCGCAGTTGGAGCAGAACTTTGCCCCCGCAACGACGCCGGGGGATGGTTGCTGGGTGGGCTGTTGCGTTTGGCCGCTACCCTGCATCGAGGCGCGGATCGCCTCGCTCATGGCCATGCCAACTCCCAGCCCGGCGCCGAGTCCGGCTCCCTCCGCCAGTGTGCTGCCCCCTTCACCTCCTCCTTCGCCGACGCCGCCAATGGCTTGCGCCGTCTGGTACTGCATATACGTGCGCATGTCACCCAGCACGCCCATGCTCGTGCGTTCATCGATGACCTTCTGCACCTCTTCTGGCGGGGTAATACTCGTGATCTGAAAGGTGCGTAGTTCGAGTCCGAGGCGGTCGAAGTCGTCCGACAGGGCGTGTTGCGCTGCAGTGGCGAGGTCGATCGTCATGCCCTGGACATCGAGGAGGCTCGTCAGCGTTTCTCCGAGCATATCGTTGAATTCATTCACGACAATCGAGCGCAAGAAGTTCTCGATATCGCTGGTTGTATAGGTGCTCTTGGCGCCGACGACCAGGTTGACGAACAACTGCGGGTCGCGCACACGCATCGAATAGGTGCCAAATGCGCGGACGCGAACCATGCCAAACTCGCGGTCGCGCACCAGCACAGGTTGGGGCGTGCCCCACTTCATGTCGGTGAACTCGCGGACGTTGACGTAATAGACCTCTGCGGTGAACGGGCTCTTACCCCCGAAGGGCAACCCGATCAGGCCGGTTAGTATCGGAATGTTCGCGGTAGAGAGCGTGTGGCGGCCGGGTCCGAGTACGTCTAGCGCCTTGCCATCCCGAAAGAACACTGCGCGCTGCTGTTCTCGAACTACACACTGCGAGCCGAGGCGGAACTCACCCGAGCCGTATTCCGGGATGCGGTGGACGATTTCGTCCGGCCGCTCGTCGGTGTATTCAATGAGGTCGAGAACGGCCAACGCCGGCCTCCTTTCGGTACGATCGCCAGCGGGTGCATAGCGGCCGAGGGTAAGGTGCGACCTAGTCAGACTCGTCGGTTGAGGGAACGCTCGATCCGCTGGTGCTGCCACTCGGCAGACTCATCGGTTCCTCTCCAGAGATGCGCGCCTTCAGCGCGGCGAGATCGCTTTCGACATCGAGGTCTTCTTCCAGTTCAGCGAACTGGAACGTCGCCGATTCGCCCTGTAGCTCCTCCATTGCAGCCGCGCGGGCCTCATCGCCGCGGATCTTGCGCTCCATTCGGTCGAGCTCGCTGGTTGTATCGAATCCGGGCAGTTGGGCGAGGGTCTCCGTAATCTGCTTGCGCGCGACAGTGGCGCGGTGGCGCGCGACGAGGACATCCTTCTTCGACTGTGCTTCGCTGTACTTTGCTTCGAGCAGGCGCAGCTGCTGTTTCAGCTTGGCGACCATTTCCTGCTGCGAGGTGAGCTGCTGTGCGTAGACTGTGGCGATGCTCTCAGCATCGCGCTTGCGCCGCAGTGCTTCGCGGGCGAGGTCGTCGCGCCCGCGCGTAACGGCTAGCTCTGCCTTGCGTTCCCAATCGCGAGCATCGCGCTGGGCATCCTGCAAGTCCGCTTCGAACAGTTTCTCCTGCGCAATCATGTTGGCGACCTGGATGCGCGCCTCGCGGATGTTCTCGTTCATTTCACGCAAGAGCTCGTTGAGCATCTTTTCGGGATCTTCAGCGCGATCGATCAGGTCGTTCAGGTTCGCGCGGATCAAGCGGGACATGCGATCCAGAATACCCATGACGGATTCCTCACTTCGTCTCGTGCGCTGCGCGCGACATCCGAGCAGGCACTACGGTTCCCGAGAGAAGACTTCCACTTCGATTGGGTCGACGACCTTCCCCGCGAGCGAGAGATACGTCGACCCTAGTCGATAGACGTGCAGGTGGTTGGTCCCATCGGAGGTGCGATAGTGGTAATACCGCACCGGCTGGCGTCCAGAGTTGCCCTGCTTTCCGATCACCTCACCGTGGCCAGACACCTGATTGGCCAGATTATACGTACTTGCGTCTACCGTCAGTGTTGGACCGCCCGGCTCGCCGGTCGGCGACACTCGCTTGAGCCAGAAGAAAGGGTCGATATTGCGTGAAGAAACCTGTAGCCATTGATCGCCACTACCGCCGCTCAACTGGAATGCTCGCCAGGAGCCTGCATCAGCGTCGAGCGACACACGCCCGATCACCGAGTAGTTCACGCCGTCGAATGCGACTGCTTCCCCATCGTGCAGCCGATAGGCACGCGGTGAGTCTGCGACCTGCGGCTTGTCGAGCAACGCAACGAGGTCCGCTTCCGGCAACGCCTGTCCGTTGCGGATCACCTCGCTGCGCCGATCGAAGCGATCGTCGAGGCCCTGAATGATGGCCCCAATATCTCCAGCAATCCGCTTGAACTCGGGGGATGCTGGGTCGGCATGCTCCAGTTCGGAGATGGCCGCGACGAGCGCGGCAGTCTGATCGGCGAGCGCCTCATCGAACCGCGCGAGCTGGTCGAGTGCGCGTTCGTCGATGCGCTCATTCGCGAAGAGCGGCGCATAGCCGTAGCTTGCAGTCCGAACGCGATCGATGAACTGGACCAGGCGCTTATGTGGGCGATCGACCAACGAAATTGCTGTGATCTTGCGTTCTTCCGCGAGTTGCGTGGCAACACGACCAAGACGGTCGGCGATTTGGGTGTACTCGGTCACGAGGTTGTCGCGGATTGCTCGGTCAGTGTCTCTACGGCTTTCCTTATCCCGATACCCCTTGTAACCGGGTATCATGTCGAGCACTTTGTCGAAAAACCCCATCGTTGCACCTCTCAAATACATCTACGTCGACGAAGGACCTGTCAAAGTCCCTTCATGGCAGGAAGATCTCTGCACCACAGTATGGGCAACGTAGCATACCCTTGCCGGAAATCTGGATCTGACCGCCGCAATTTGGGCAGGTGTCACGACCGCGCAACTCTGATGCTTGCCGAGCGTAGAGAATACCGCGGTCCCAATCGACGTACCCGGCGAACAAACCTTTGGATACGAGGTCATACAAGTCAGCGCGAACTGAATCGCGCGTGCCTTGCATTTGTAACGCGAGGTCGGCGATCGTAATCTGCCCGGCAGCTTCAATGATGCCGAGCATCTTGCGCTGCCGCCCAACGTGCGCCATTGCACGTTCCTCGGTTCGGCCCTTGTTGAGCGCGAATATCCCAGCGGCCAGCATCGGCAACACGATGGCGATGAGGATAACAGCTCCACCGAGGATTGCGCCGGAAAGCCGCAGGTTCGATTGATCGTCCAGCAAACCGGACCCGAGCCAGGCAGTCGCGATCAACCCAACGCTGAGAGCGCCCGCGATCAGGATATAGCCGATTGTCTTGCCGCTATTCATCTGCTGTTGCCATAACTACGTCCAATGCGTCGAGAACACGACGTGGAGTCAACGCCCGCATGCACGTCCGGTCGGGACATCCCTCCGGGCGACCGAGTGCGAAACCAGTGTACAAGCACGGGCTGCATGGGAAACCAGCATCGAGCGCAATTGCTGTTGCTCTCGGTAGCGCGCGTTGCCCCGAAGCGCGGACGGCGCCCACCGGCCGCCATGCATCCGCATTCGAAGGGCCGAACAGTGTTACGCTGGGCCGACCTAACGCGGAGGCCATGT
Source organism: Chloroflexota bacterium (assembly GCA_003577355.1). Classification (GTDB taxonomy): domain Bacteria; phylum Chloroflexota; class Chloroflexia; order Thermomicrobiales; family CFX8; genus CFX8. Next base: position 13,949 of record QEUZ01000154.1, read on the forward strand.
GCCCGATGAACGAGTCTCCGCCGACGACGGCTCGTGCGCGCTGCATAAGACCGATCAACTGCTGTAACGACGTTTGTCCGGTTAGGTCCAGGCAATGTTCGAGACCTCTCCCGATTTCCGCTGCAAGCGGCACTGCATCGGCGGCGCCGGCAAGCACTACTTGCGTCCCTCGTCGATTGAGCGTTAGAACGAGCTCGCGAAACGCTCCAATCGGCCAGTTGCGGGCAGGGGAGTATGGACCTGTGGCCGGGTAGACGACGACATAGTCACCCGGTGGAGTCAGCGTGTCTTTCTCACGGACTGGGGACATGCGCGGGCGAGGATCGACCTGCGCACCACCGGCCAGTTGCGCAGC
>QEUZ01000155.1 GCA_003577355.1 Chloroflexota bacterium
TAGCGTCCACTTGAATCAAGCATCCTCGTGAGACTCCTCTCGGCGGGGCACTGGTGGAGGCGCGAACGAGCGGCTCCAACTCAATGTCGCCGGAGCCGGGCGAACAAACTCCTGAACACGTTGGATGGCGAGCCGCGCGCGTCGCTTCGCCGCCGGAGGCCAGAACGCACGAAGTGACATCGGGCTGAGCTCGATCGTCAGCGGCCCTCGATAACCACCGGCGCGCAATGCGCCGACGACTTCAGCGAGCGGTAAGCGGCCTTCACCTGGAACTTGGTGGTCGCGGAACAGGCCGTTACGCACACCTCCGCGCATCTCGCGGTCGTTGGCATCGCTCAGGTGGACGTTCGCCAGTTTGGGCAAACAGGCCTGGGTTGCTGCGATAACCTCGAGACCATGGCTCGCAGCATGGGCGATATCGAGGGTGATCGACAGGTCCCACTCTTCAGCCAAACGTCGCAGGCGTGCGAGGTCATCCAGAAACTGCGCTTCAACTCCGTCGTGGTTTTCTCCTCGGTTCTCGAGCCCCAGGCGCAGATTCGGGTTGCAGCTCTCGGCACGGGCCTGGCTAATGGCTTCCAGCCAGCGGTTTAGGTCCGGCGATGGGCGCGGACCGGTCATCGGCGGGTGCAACACCACCGCTTCACAGGTTGGAATTGTCGCTGCGAAACGTATGGACGCGACATCGTTCGCGATGGTTTCGATCAGCGACTGCTTCCGAAACTGCAGCATACTATGCACGGTAAGAACCGGAAGCTTGTGCTGAGTTGCCATGCGGGAGTAGCGCTCCGGCCCGCGAGCCAGGATCGAGCTATCCACCAGCAGTTCAACGCCCTGCGCACCACCTTCGGCCGCGAAGGCAAACGTCGTCGCTACCGGATAGAACGTCAGCGCGCCTACTGCAAATGAAACACGCACTGGCTCTTCACCTACTGGTCCCACCGTGCCGGAACGACACGCAGCACTCCAGCGATCAGTGTAGCACGGAGACTGGGAATGACCGGCTGACCTTCGCTGACAGTGCGGTCAGGATTCGTCAAACGGTTCGGGGAACAGGCCAACGATTGCGCGCTCGACTGCGATCTCCGTAGCAGACGCGAGCGCAAGAATTTCGCCAGGGCTACTGGAGCCCTCAGACTGAGCCACCACAAAGAACGTATCGCCATCAAACAAGGTGTGCGCTGGGACGACGCAGCGCGCCAAGGCATCGTGCGCACTGATCGCGCAACGAACCATCGCGTCGCGGCTCGCTGCACCATCGATGAGCACGATCCCAATGGTGGTGTTCTCCACTGCACTGCTGCGTGTCTGTGCTGCAACCGCCATTTCACGGCCGGTCTGTCGAGCGCCACGGGGATCGGTGGCACGAGCGAGCCAGCGACCCGTCTCCGGGTCGCGTATATCCCCAAGTGCATTCAATACGACGATGGCAGTAACGTCATTGTCTCCGACCCGTACCGTTGCGATCCCCAAACCTCCAGGCGTGGCGGCGCCACTCAGCTTCGCGACCGTCGCTCCGCTGCCAGCTCCGATGCGGCCAGTGCGTCGGTCGGTATATGTCGCGGATCGAGCCGCAGCATAACCGTCGTCCGGCAACACATGGCGTGGTTCGCCGAAGCCCAAATCAAAGATCACCGCCCCGGGCACGATTGGAACGGGACCAAACCGGGTTGGGAATCCGATACCATGTTCGGCCAGCCAGCGCACGACACCATCAGCCGCTGCCAGGCCGAAGGCGCTGCCTCCTGTGAGGACGATTGCGTTGACCTTGCCGACCTGCCGACCAGGTTGCAGCAGTTCGATTTCACGTGTACCCGGTGCCCCCCCTCGCACGTCGGCAACTGCGGGGGGCATGCCGTCGAAAACGACGACCGTGCACCCTGTGCAATCCTCCAGGTGCGAGGTGTGGCCGATGCGATACCAGTGAGAGCGCTCAGACATCAACGACCATCCCGGGTTTCGCGATCGCGATAGGACCATCAAACTGCGCGCGTGCCTCGGCGATAACGTCACGCTCTTGTCTCTCGCTCCACAGATGCGTGAGGACCAGCATCTCGGCTCCAGAAAGTTTGGCGAGGCTGCCGGCTTCGTCCGGGGTTATATGGCCACGTGATTCGAGCGGAATATCGGGGTGACAATCCACTGTCGCTTCTACTAGTGCGACATTGCAGCCGTGCGCCAAAGGAATAAGCGGCTCTACCCTTCCGGCATCGGCGGAATAGAACAGGGTACGACCACCGGAGCCTGCAAGCCGACAGGCAAAACAGAGAATGTAATGCTGGGTCTGCTGAAACGACAGCCTGAGGTTGCCAATTTCAAGACTCGTGGATGGGTCATACTCGCGGACATCGAACGCCGTATCCCAGAACGATGGAGTCGGTTCTCCGGCATTCAGTGCGTCGGCAAGACGTTCCAATACCCGTTTCCCACCTGGAGGCATCCACAGCGGGATACGGCGGGCAGGTGGTTGCGGCCCATAGACCAGGCCATAACGATACGGCACGAGATCGAGCATGTGGTCTGAGTGGCAGTGAGAGATGACGATTGCGCTCACGTCGCGATATTCGGTTACTCGGCGTAGGACATGCAGGGTATCGGGTCCGCAGTCCAGCACAAGTCGTGTTTCAGCATCCGAAACCAGATACGACGAACAACCTTGACCTGGGTTCGGCCAGGCAGCGGCGCCTCCTAACACGGTGAGTTGCATGTGCTACGCGCCTCCCGCGGGTGCGGAGATGCTCATCTCCTCAAGATGAACGACATCATTGAAGAGGTGCGTGATCGGGCCGGAGGTCGCCAGCTCTACGTGGGTGACGCTACAGTTGGAGACGTGGTACTTGCGCCAATCCGTTGGATCCTCGCCTCGCATCTGTGCGACGGCGGAGGCGATGACGCCGCCGTGTGCGACAACGATGACACGTTCGCCCACATGTTCTTGAGCAATGCGTTCAAGCGTCAGGCGCACGCGTTGGTGAAACGCCCGGCGCGGCTCACCCCCAGGAAACGCGACATCATGATCGTCGGGGTCCTGGAACCGCTGTAGGATCGTGGGATATCGCTCCCGCAGTGCATCGATTGTCAATCCTTCGGCCTCGCCAAAGTCAATTTCACTCAGGTCAGGTTGCAAGCGAGGAGGCACACGAATCCCTTCGGATATCGCTCGCGCCGTCTGTAGCGCACGCTGGAGAGGGCTTGAGTGGAGGGCCTGAATGCGCTCAAGTTGCTGTATGCGTCGTGCAACCAATCTCGCTTGACGTAGGCCGATCTCGTTCAGCGGAACATCTGTCGAGCCGTGGAACAAGCCTGCGACATTCGAGTCGGTCTGTCCGTGGCGAACGAGGAACAACTCAGTGTGCCTCTGCTGTGTCATGTGGTAGTCCGATCAATCTCTGTGAACGTTCCGGCACTTGGGCAATCGCCTCGCAGGACGCAACGCTGGCAAGCGGGTTGCCTCGCACGACAGGTGCGCCGGCCATGCTGGATGAGCAACAAGTGTGCCGCCAGGATGTCGCCGGGTGGGACCATGCCCTCTAGAATGATATGCGCGCGTTCGGCGCCCGTTCCTTGCGGCAGCCAACCCAGCCGCGAGGCAACACGGTGGACGTGCGTGTCCACCGGCATGGCCGGTCGCTGCAGGCTGAATAACAGCACGCACGCGGCAGTCTTCGGCCCGACCCCGGACAGCGACGTAAGCCAGGCCTTTGCCTCATCCAGTGGGAGATCGGCCAGAAACGCTAGGTCAAACGAGCCTGTACGGCACTTGATCTCGCGCAATACGCCGCGGATGCGGGGAGCCTTCTGGTCGGCCAGACCACCACTGCGGATCACGTTGGCAAGCTGTTCGTCTGTTGCTGCGAGAACCTCTTCCCACGTGGGGAAGGTCTGCTTGAGTGCCCCGAACGAACGTGCGGTATTCACATCCGACGTGTTCTGGGAGAGGATCGTTGCGACAAGCTCATCAACAGGCGGGACGATGCGTGGTGGGGCAGGCTCGCCGTATTCGGCTCGCAAGAGCGACAATACCCGCTCGACAGATGGTATTTCGTGCTGCGTACTGCCGTGTCCTTCGTGTGCGTGCATAGGTGGATTGTATCAGCGCAACAACCAACGGCAGCGTTTGACGACCGCCGCGCTGCACGGTATCATCACGGATGATCCAGTCGCGGATCGCGTTCGTACAGGGGCAGGCGAGCTTGAACTCACGGTACGGGCCACAGTGTAGCGAAGGGTTCCAGAGCCTCCGGCGATGTCGGAGGCTTTTTTCATGTCCGTTGCACATCGGGGAGCAGAAATGATCATTCGTGGCGGTCGGGTTGTGGACCCGGCCACCGGCACTGATGCGGTGCGCGATCTTCGCATCGAAGGCGGCAGCGTTGTGGCGATAGAGCCGTCGATCGTTCCCTCTCCGGGGGAGACCGTGTACGAGGTCGACGGGCTGCTCGTTTCGCCAGGCTGGATCGATGCTCACGCTCACCTGCGGGACCCCGGGGTCACCTGGAAGGAAGATTTCGCAACGGGCGCAAGGGCGGCTCTCGCTGGTGGGATCACCCGTACCTGTGCGATGCCGAATACCAACCCACCGGTTGATACCGCGGCCCGAGTACGCGACGCCATTGAGCGATCCGCACCATACGGTTTGGCAGTTCACCCAGTTGGCGCCATCTCAGTCGGTCGCGCTGGTGAGGAGTTGGCTCCGCTCGAAGAGATGGCAGCTGCCGGCGCGGTCGGCTTCTCTGACGATGGCGACAGTACGCTGTCGGTCGATGTCATGCGCCGGGCGTTACGCATGTCGAAGGATTTGGGGCTGCCGATCATGGTGCACTGCGAAGACCCGCTCTTGGCACGCGGCGGGTCAATGCACCGCGGCGCGGTTTCGCGTGAGATCGGTGACCCTGGCATCCCGGCGGAGGCGGAAGAATCCTTCATTGCGCGTGACATCTCACTGGCCGAAGAGACTGGTGGGTGGTTGCATGTCCTGCACGTTTCAACCGTGCGCGGCGCGATGCTCGTTGCGGAAGCGCAACGGCGCGGTGTTCGCGTCACTGCAGAAGTCATGACGCATCACATGCTCCTGACCGACGAATGGGTGGCGGGTAGGCGAAGGTTCGCTGGGGAGGCGACCGTCGACGACCTTGGACGCATCGACCCGCTCGCAAAGGTGAACCCACCATTGCGCCCAGAAGCGGATGCACTAGGGCTACGCGAAATGTTGCGAACTGGTGTGTTTGCGTTCGTGGCAACTGACCACGCTCCGCATGCAGACCGTGACAAGCCAGCATACTTGCCGGATGCGGCGTTCGGTATGAGCGGGTTTGAGCTGGCGATCCCCTCGATGGCCAAACTCGTCGAGGCGGGTGTGCTCAGCTGGCCCGAGGCGATTGCGCAGTTTACCTGCAACCCTGCACGCACGCTGCGGTTGCCCGGCGGCAGCCTCAGCATCGGGGCGCGAGCGGACATCACGGTAATCGACTCCGAACGCGCGTGGTTGGTGTCGAAGGAGACACTGTATTCAAAGAGCAAGAACACCCCCCTGTTGGGTATGCGCGTGCGGGGGCGCGCAGTGTTGACGATCGCCGGAGGAGAGGTGCTCCACGATGAGCTGGGATGAACGCGACGCGGCGCTTGTCCTTGAAGATGGTCGGGTATTTCGTGGAGTGTCGTTCGGCGCGGAGCGAGATGTCGAAGGGGAGGCCGTCTTTACCACGACGATGACGGGGTATCAGGAAGTTGCCACCGACCCGTCCTTCCGTGGACAGATCGTGTGTATGACCTACCCGCTGATCGGCAACTACGGCGTCACGCCGGACGATGAGCAGTCGCGGCGTCCGTGGATCAGCGGCATGGTGGTGCATGAGTACTGCGATTCGCCGAGCAACTGGCGCTCGGTCGGAACGTTTGCGGAGTACTTGCGCGCGAACGACATTCCTGCGATCACCGGGGTTGACACGCGGGCGTTGACGCGCCATATCCGCAGTCGTGGAGCGATGCGCGCACTCCTGTGCAGTTCGATAGGCGGCCGGTCGCTCGACGCGCTGCGCGAGCAGGCGCGACACGCCTGGGCGCCTTCCGACTCCAACGTGGTCGCTGATGTGTCGGTGCGCGAGGAACGGACACTCGGAGTCGGCGACCTGCATGTCGTGTTGATCGATTGCGGGGTCAAGGAAAACATTCTGGCGTCGTTGGAGCGCCGCAATGTGCGTGTTACGGTCGTGCCGTTCGACACGCCGTACTCCGAGATCGCCGCGCTGCAACCAGATGGGGTCCTCACGTCGCCTGGACCCGGAGACCCAGAGAATGCGCACCCGGCAATTGAGACTGTCCGCGAGTTGATCGAGCACAAGACCCCGTACCTGGGCGTCTGTTTGGGACATCAGCTCCTCGGGCTGGCGATCGGAGCAGCGACCAGCAAACTGAAATTTGGTCACCGGGGGGGCAACCATCCGGTGCTTGACCTCGAATCCGGCCGTGTGCACATCACCTCACAGAACCACGGGTACCAGGTCGATGCAGCAACCGTGCCAGTGGATGACGGTTGGCGTGTCGCGAAGGTCAGTCTCAACGACCGCTCGGTCGAGGGGTTACGCCACGTCAGCCTGCCAATATCGAGTGTGCAGTATCACCCTGAAGGGTCGCCTGGTCCACAGGACAACCAGTATGTCTTCGACGAGTTCCTGGAACAACTCCGTGCCAACCGCACGAACGAGACGGTGGTGAGCGCATGAGTGAGCGTCCAAGTTCCGTCCTGGTGATCGGTTCAGGGCCAATCGTCATCGGCCAGGCAGCTGAGTTCGATTACGCCGGTACACAAGCGTGTCGTGCGCTGCGTGAAGAGGGCATCCGCACGATCCTGGTCAACTCCAACCCGGCGACGATCATGACGGATGAAGACATTGCCGATGTCGTCTATGTCGAACCGCTCACACCGGAGGTGCTCCGGCGCATCATCATGCGCGAACGGCCGGAAGGGCTGCTGCCAACCCTCGGTGGCCAGACAGCACTCAACCTCGCTGTCAAGCTCGCCGACCTCGGTATTCTCGAGCGCTTCAATGTGCGGTTGCTTGGCACGCCACTGCGGTCGATCCAACTCGCTGAAGACCGTGAGCTCTTCAAGAACCTGCTGACAAGCATTGGTGAGCCGGTGATCCATAGTGCGATCGTCCACAGCGTTGCGGAAGCACGCGAGTTTGCGGCGACTGAGCCGCTGCCGCTGATCATCCGCCCTGCATATACGCTGGGTGGCACCGGGGGCGGCATCGCCTACACCTTGGAGGACCTGGATACGATCGTGACAACCGGGCTGGCCGCAAGCCCGATCCACCAAGTGCTTGTGGAGCGCTCGCTGCTCGGCTGGAAAGAAATCGAGTACGAAGTCATCCGCGATGGCTTCGATAACTCCATCACCGTCTGCAACATGGAAAACCTCGACCCGATGGGCGTCCACACGGGTGACTCAATCGTCGTCGCCCCAAGTCAGACCCTTTCGGACCGCGAGTACCAGATGTTGCGTTCGGCGGCGATCAAGATCATCCGCGCACTGGGTATTGAGGGTGGCTGCAACATCCAGTATGCCCTCGACCCGCATTCGTTCAGCTACTACGTCATTGAAGTGAACCCTCGCGTGAGTCGTTCCTCTGCGCTGGCATCCAAGGCAACCGGCTACCCGATTGCGCGGGTTGCTGCGAAGATCGCCATCGGGAAGCGGCTTGATCAGATCCCAAATAGCGTCACGCAGCAGACGACCGCCGCCTTCGAACCTGCACTCGACTATTGCGTCGTCAAAATCCCCCGCTGGCCGTTCGACAAGTTTCGCCGCGCCGACCGCACGCTTGGGACGCAGATGAAGGCAACCGGCGAAGTCATGGCCATCGATCGGACGTTCCCGGCAGCGCTGCAGAAGGCGGTACGAGCGCTCGAAATCGATTCGCCTGACCTCGGCTGGGAGAACCCAGCGTGGAAGGATGCCGATCGACTGCGCTTTGACATCGTTACGGCGAACGATGAGCGAATCTGGGCGCTCGCGGCTGCCCTACGTCGCAACTGGACGGTCGACGAAATCTCGCGGCTGAGCGGAATCGACCCGTGGTTCGTGCGACACATTGCAGGGATTGTCGATCTAGAACGCGAACTTGCTTCGAGTGAGATGTCAGCCAATCTGCTCTGGCGTGCAAAGCGCTCGGGGTTCTCGGATGCGCGTATTGCTGCTCTAAACGGTATGAGCGAAGAAGAGGTCCGCAGCCAGCGTCACGCCGCTGGCATCGTCCCCGTGTACAAAATGGTCGATACCTGTGCCGCAGAGTTCGAAGCAGTCACTCCGTATTACTACAGCACCTACGACGATGAAGACGAGGCCCCGCCGCTGCACGGCAGCAAGGCCGTCGTCATTGGCTCAGGGCCGATCCGCATTGGACAGGGCATCGAATTCGATTACTGTAGCGTGCAGGCTGCCCATGCGCTGGACGCTGCTGGTTTCAAGAGCATCATGATCAACTCCAACCCGGAGACCGTCTCGACCGATTTCGACACTTCCGACCGGTTGTACTTTGAATCGCTCGACTCGGAGTCGGTTGCAGAAGTGCTGCGTCACGAGTCCGGCGGTCGATGCGATGTGCCTCCAGTGATCCTGCAGTTCGGCGGCCAGACAGCGATTAATCTGGCGGAACCGATGGCGCAGTTGGGCGTGCCAATTCTCGGATCGGGATCGGACACGATCGATTTGGCTGAAGACCGGGAACGCTTTGAGGCGTTCCTGCGCTCGATTGGTATTCCACAGCCTGCTGGAACGGCCGTGACGACCATGGAGGCGGCCCTGGAAGCAGCGGAACGGGCGGGGTATCCGGTGCTTGTGCGCCCTTCATACGTACTCGGGGGGCGTGCAATGGAAGTTGTCCACGCAGCAGACTACTTGGCGCGCTACCTGGCAACGAGCGTCGATTTCAACCGTGGGCACCCTGTCCTGATCGACAAGTACCTCGAAGGCAAAGAGGTCGAAGTCGACGCAATCAGCGATGGTGAAACCGTGCTGATCCCTGGGATTATGGAGCATATCGAGCGGGCCGGTGTCCATTCTGGAGACTCGTTTGCCGTCTACCCCGGTTTGAACCTGTATTCGTCGGAGGTGGAACGGATCGTTGAATATACCCAACGGATTGCCCTGGCCCTCGGAGTTGTGGGGCTTGTCAACATTCAGTATGTCATCCACGCTGGGCGCATTTACGTTCTTGAGGTCAACCCTCGCGCGAGCCGGACAGTTCCGTTTCTGTCAAAGGCGACGGGCGTGCCGATTATTGAGCTCGCGACACGCGCGATGCTCGGCGAGAGCCTGAAGCAGCAAGGCTACGAAGGCGGGTTGTGGCCGCGCCAGCCGCTGGTGGCAGTGAAGGCGCCCGTCTTTTCGATGGCGAAGCTGCGCGGGGTCGAAGTGAACCTTGGCCCCGAGATGAAATCGACCGGTGAAGCGATGGGTATCGACCGCGAGTTCGCACCAGCCTTCTACGTCGGTGTTGATCAGCCTGGCAGACCGCGATAAGCCAGATTCACTCAGCTGGATCGAGAAGCTGGTCCGGCTCGGCTGTCATATCTATGCCACCGAAGGCACCGCGGCGATGATCGAGCGAGCCGGGATGCCCGTGCAGATGGTCACCAAACGCATTGGCAAGGGCAGCCCGGATATGCTTGATGTGATCCTCGATGGAACAGTTGACGGCGTGATCAACTCTCCAGGCCCAGCGGAGAAAGAGGTGCTTGACGGGTTCCAGATCCGTCGCGCAGCGGTCGAACGCGGGGTGCCCTGCATCACCTCCGTTGACACGGCGCGCGCCGTCGTCGACGTGATGCAGCAGTCGACAGGCGCCTATTCCGTCCAGCCGCTTCCGGTATACCGCCAGAAGGTGACGGTAGCGTATTGACGCCCGGAGTGCCCCGGTCGTGCAACGGACGCTTTCGCCAGAGAGTGGGCAGACATCCAGGAGACTGCCGCTGCTGATCGTCTCCATACGTCCAGTTCGTCTGTGCGGGGGAGATTGACGACGCGCAGGCCTATATGCTGATAGTGAGGATGGGGTTCGTGCCAGAGTCGGACGTTGGACGTCGGTTTGTCGCAGAACTTGAGCGGATCGGCGCGCTGAAGACGGGCCACTTCTTACTCGCTTCGGGCCGGCACAGCGACCGCTACATTGAGAAGTTCGACCTGCTGCGGCAGCCCCGAGCAACCGAGGCAGCATGTCGGTCGCTGATCGAGCTGCTGGGCGACCTTTCAGACGTGACCCTTGTCGTTGGGCCGACAACGGGTGGCATTCTGTTGGCGTTTGAGGTTGCCCGCCAACTGGGACTACCTGCGGCCTATGCCGAGCGCGCGAGTGACGGCTCGAGCACGCGTGCGTTCAAGCGTGGCACGGTGATACCACCGGGAACCGTTGCCCTCGTCGTTGACGATATCTTGACGACCGGCGGATCGATTCGTGAGACGTTGTTGGCGTTAGATCGTTGGAACGCGCGCGTGCATTCTATTGGGGTGCTGGTGGACCGCTCTGGCGGAGCGGTTGCCTTTGGTGCACCACTGGTCGGGCTCGCTGCGTTTCAGATTGACACGTGGGCGGCTGAGGAATGCCCACTGTGCGGGCAAGGGGCGCCACTGATAAAGCCGGGATCGACAACGGCACCCGGGAGCCGGGTCGTTTAACTTTGTGTTGCGTGTTCGGTGTCGTGCCCTTTGCGCAGCTCGATTAATTGCGCGCGCAATTGACCGATTTCCTCAAGCCTGCGCTCGAGCTGGTCAAGTGTGTCTGCACGCCGGTCAGCGACGTATTCGTCTCGCAGTTCCAATACCATTTGCGCGAGGCGGCCAATGGTGCGGACGATGAGCACTGGGTCGTCCGCTCCGGTTGGTGGGGTGTATCCGGTCATCCGCCGCTCCTCCTGCCGGCTGGCGTCCGGTCATGTGGTGACGCCGGCAGCCAACCCAGCAATACGCTTCAGGAACTCAGCTTCATCAATCGTTTCGATGCCGTACTCCTGGGCCTTCTGGGCCTTGCTACCTGCATCCTCGCCCACGATCACCAGCGCGGTCTTGCGCGATACCGATGACGATACGTTCGCGCCAGCCTGCTTCAGCAATGCTTCCGCCTCTGCGCGGGACATACAAGACAGTCTACCTGTCAACACAACACTCTTGCCGGTCCACTCGGTGACCTGAGGCGCCGCAGTCGATCGCTCGCTCGTCGTCCGCACACCGAGCGACTTCAGATCGGCAACGAGCGTCTGGTTGCGCTCCTCGGCAAACCAATCGGCGACCGACTGGGCGACGACGTTGCCGATGCCAGGGGTTGCGGCGATTTCATCCACCGACGCGGCGGCGAGAGCATCGAGCGAACCGTAGCGATCGGCGAGTAACTCAGCAGTTCGCTCGCCAACGTGACGGATCCCAAGCGCGAAGATCAACTTGCTCAGCGGGCGCTGCTTGGCTGCTTCGACTGAGCGCTGCAGTCGTTCGACGCTCTTTTCGCCGAGTCCTTCCAGCTGCACAATCGCCGACCAGTCGAGCCTAAAGACATCGGCAAGGTTGCGGATGAGCCCGAGGTCGACGAAGCGCGTCGCAAGTTTCGCCCCTAGCCCCTCAATATCCATAGCGCCGCGGGAGACAAAATGCACGACCTGCTCGCGCAGTTGCGCTGGGCAGGATGAGTTGACGCAATACGACATCGCTTCCCCTGGTACGCGCTCAATGGACGAGCCGCACACGGGACACGCGGTGGGCCAGACGAACTCTTGCTCGTCCCCGGTGCGAGCTTCGGTGACAACGCGCACGATCTTCGGGATGACGTCTCCGGCGCGCTCGACAACGACGGTGTCGCCAATACGCACGTCCAGGCGGCGGATCTCATCCTCGTTGTGCAGGGTCGCGTTCCGAATGGTGACGCCACCAATCACCACTGGCCGCAACCGAGCAAGCGGATTGAGGCTTCCGGTGCGGCCAACGTTAATGTCGATACCTTCGAGTACGGTAACGCCCTGCATCGCCGGAAATTTGAACGCCGTGGCCCAACGTGGCTCGCGAGCGACAGTCCCGATCTCGTCGTAGAGGAGGGTGTTGTCCACCTTGATGACAACGCCGTCGATGTCGAAGGGGAGGGTCGGCCGTCGATCTTGCCAGTGCTGGCAGGCCGCCCACAGTTCATCGGCAGTTGAACAGATCTGCACGTCTGGGGTCGTGGGAAAACCGAGCGACGCCAACAGCGCCAGGCATTCGGAGTGGAGTGGCGGGATCTCTCCACGCACGAGCCCGACGCCATACACGAACAAGCGAAGAGGCCGTTGTGCAGTAATGCTACTGTCGAGCTGGCGCAACGCTCCGGATGCGGCATTGCGTGGGTTCGCAAAGCGTGGCTCACCGTTCGCGGCACGCTCTTCGTTCATCTTCTCAAATTCATCGCGGCGCATGTAGATCTCGCCGCGCACCTCGAGCAGTTCCGGTTGCGTTGCACCGTTGCTGAATCTCAGGGGAACGTCGCGGATCGTGCGCATGTTTGCGGTGACGTCTTCTCCGATGTAGCCATCGCCGCGCGTGGCCCCACGTTCGAAGCGGCCCGCCCGGTAGAGCAGGCTGCTGGCAACGCCATCGATCTTCGGCTCCACGGTGAAGGTCAGGTCATCCCGGCCAGCGAAGCGCTGTACCCGGTGCAGCCAGTCTTCCAAATCGTCCCTGGAGAACACATTGCTGAGCGAGAGCATCGGTATGTCATGGCGCACCTGCGCAAAGCCCGCCGCTGGCGCGGCTCCGACATGCTGGGTGGGCGAATCCGGTGTGATGAGCTCTAGGTGTGCGCTCTCAAGCGCCTGCAACTCGTGGAACAGCGCATCCCATTCCGCGTCGGAGACGCTTGGTTGCTGTAAGACATAATATTCGTAGTTGTATTTGTTGATCAGCTCCCGCAGTTCGCTGACGCGAGCCGCGACATCGGCATCGACCATAGTACCGATCAAGCCTCCGCAGCGATAGCCCGAAAACCGGCATACGTACGACATGTCCGGGCCAAGAGAACGTTGGCGCGAGTATAGCACGGTTGTTCGTACACATGTTCGGGTCGTATACTCGCCGCTGCGTTGACAGGCTGGCACTCGGGAGGGGTGCTGCGGTGGAGCATGCTGAACCTGCCAACCCGAGCTCGGGTGGAGGCTACCCGCAACTCGTTGAACGCGCCGTCGCATTTGTTGAGAGCCTCGGGTCTCCGGTCGATGAAGACCGCTTGATCGCCCATGTCTTTGGCAACACCTCGTCCCCGGCGCTGTGGCGCTCATTATTGCGGACGATCCTGGATGGACAATCCAGGCTTGTTCGCCGGCCTGACGGGTACTGGACAACGCAGACTGTGGCAACCGGTTCCGCGCATCCGGACGAATATGTGGTGGTCGATGTTGAGACGACCGGATTGAAGCCCTCGCAGCAACGCATGATTGAAATTGCAATCATCCGCATTGCTCCCGATGGCGAGCCTCTCACGTGGTCAACCCTAGTGAACCCAGGGCGCTCGATCCCCGAATACATTGCTTCACTCACTGGCATCCGCAACGACGATGTTGCCGTAGCACCGCCGTTCCGAGACGTCGCACAGAAGGTCGTCGAACTCATCGGTGACCTGCCGGTGGTCGCACACAATGCGGATTTTGATATGGCGTTTATCAATGCCGAACTGTCTCGCTGTGGGTATGCGCGTTTGGTGAACCGGACGATCGATACCTTGGCGCTCGCACAAGCGGTAGCTCCCGAAGCTCGACGCTTGGCACTGCCCGACGTTGCGCGGGCACTCGGAGTTGCCGGCGAGAAACCGCACCGGGCGTTGGCAGATGCGAACCTGACGCTGGGCGTCTTTCATGTACTGTTGCAGCGTGCCGCTTCGCAAGGCTGTTGTTCGTTAGACGACGTGACCCGTCTGGTTGCGGGACAGCGGCCAAAGCCACGCCCGCCAGGCCCAACCGGCCGGGGGCGCTCGATCCTCGATAAATCGCACTTGGTGGATATCCCGAACGCTCCGGGGGTCTACATCATGCGCGATAAGGACGACCGCGTCCTGTACGTCGGCAAGTCGAAGGATTTGCGGAAACGTGTGGCGTCGTACTACTCGCAACCGCTTGGCTACACGCGGAAGCTCGACGGTCTCCTCGAACTACTGGCAAAGATCGATGTGGAGGTCGTCGGGACCGAGCTCGAATCACTCATTCTGGAATCGCAATTGATCCGGCGCTACCGTCCGC